>NZ_BCAZ01000064.1:0-28841 GCF_001320205.1 Pseudomonas sp. NBRC 111123 | reverse complement strand
CAGGCTTCAAGACTTGCACAGTACCTGTGGGAGCGGGTTTACCCGCGAATAGGCCGGCCCAGACAATCGAGATCTTCCAGTTAATGGCCAATTCGTCACTGGCCGTTCCCGATCCGCGACGGATGTATTATCGTGGCGAGGTGCGCATATAACAGCAGCCTGAGCGATCGGGCACTTGCAAGACAATCGAGGGTGTCATGAGTAACGAAAGCATTAACTGGGACAAGCTGGGTTTCGACTACATCAAGACCGACAAGCGCTACCTGTCCGTATGGCGCAATGGTGAGTGGGACAAAGGCACCCTGACCGAAGACAACGTGCTGCACATCAGTGAAGGCTCCACCGCCCTGCACTATGGCCAGCAGTGCTTCGAAGGCCTCAAGGCCTACCGTTGCAAGGATGGCTCGATCAACCTGTTCCGCCCTGACCAGAACGCCGCGCGCATGGCCCGTAGCTGTGCCCGCCTGCTGATGCCGCAGGTGCCGACCGATGTCTTCATCGAAGCGTGCAAGCAAGTGGTCAAGGCCAACGAGAAGTTCGTCCCGCCGCACGGCAAAGGCGCCCTGTACCTGCGCCCGTTCGTCATTGGCACCGGCGACAACATCGGCGTGCGCACCGCCCCCGAGTTCATCTTCTCGGTCTTCGCCATCCCGGTTGGCTCGTACTTCAAGGGCGGCATGAAGCCGCACAACTTCCAGATCTCCAGCTTCGACCGTGCCGCCCCTCAGGGCACAGGCGCAGCCAAGGTCGGTGGCAACTACGCTGCCAGCCTGCAACCAGGCGCTGAAGCCAAGAAGGCCAACTTCGCTGACGCCATCTACCTCGATCCACTGACCCACACCAAGATCGAGGAAGTCGGTTCGGCCAACTTCTTCGGCATCACGGCCAACAACGAGTTCGTCACCCCGAAATCGGCCTCGGTATTGCCGGGCATCACCCGCCTGTCGCTGATGGAACTGGCGCAATCGCGCCTGGGCCTGACTGTGATCGAAGGTGATGTCGAGATCAACAAGCTCGACCGCTTCATCGAAGCCGGCGCTTGCGGCACCGCCGCGGTGATCACCCCGATCGGTGGCATCGAGTACAACGGCAAGCTGCACGTGTTCCACGACCTGGAAAAAGTCGGCCCGGTTACCCAGAAGCTCTACAACGAGCTGACCGGTATCCAGAGCGGCGACGTCGAAGCACCGGCTGGCTGGATCGTCAAGGTCGCCTGAGCCGCTGGGCTACGCTGATCGACGGGGCATGTCAGACACTGGCATGCCCCGTTTTGTTTTACCCTGCGTAGATGAATTTTTCTTAAATCGCCGTTTGGCTATTCTTTGGCACAATCAAGTCTCCAAATAGACGCCCAGGAACGAGCATGCCACGCGTACTGACCATCGAAGACGACGCCGTCACCGGCCAGGAAATCGTCGCCGAACTCTCCAGCCACGGCCTGGAAGTGGATTGGGCCGACAACGGCCGCGAGGGCCTGTCCAAGGCCATTGCCGGCGGTTACGACCTGATCACTGTCGACCGCATGCTGCCCGAGGTCGATGGCCTGACGATCGTCACCACCCTGCGCAACCTTAAAATCGCCACCCCGATCCTGATGATCAGCGCCCTGTCCGACGTCGACGAGCGCGTGCGCGGCCTGCGTGCCGGTGGCGACGACTACCTGACCAAACCGTTCGCCTCCGACGAGATGGCCGCGCGGGTCGAAGTGCTGCTGCGGCGCAACAGCGTACCCATGACCCAGACCCGCCTGCAGGTCGCCGACCTGCAGCTGGACCTGATCAGCCACGAGGCACGCCGCGGCGAGCACACCCTCAACCTGCTGCCCACCGAGTACAAGCTGCTGGAATACCTGATGCGTCACAGCGGCCAGGTGATCACCCGCATGATGATCTTCGAGGAAGTCTGGGGCTACCACTTCGACCCGGGCACCAACCTGATCGACGTGCACATCGGTCGCCTGCGCAAGAAGATCGACTCCCCCGGCCAGTCGCCACTGATCCGTACGGTACGGGGCTCGGGCTATGCCATTGCTGAACCCGTCTAAGGGCTGGAGCTCGTCCACCAGCCGCCTGTTGGCGCTGTACAGTTTTCTGTTCGTGGCCTGGAGCAGCATCCTCATGGGGGTGCTGTACTTCGAAGTTTCCAGTTACCTCAACAAGCTCACCCGCCACTCCATGCTGCAGCGCCAGCACCTGTTCGCGCACATGAGCGGCAAACAGCTGGACGACGCCCTGATCGCCAGCCAGGCGTTCGAAGAGCGCAGCTTCGATGCCTATGGCCTGTTCGATGACCAGTTCAACCCGGTGGGCGGGCGCATTCGTTCAATTCCGCCGGACCTTGGTCTGGACGGCAAGGTGCACGAGCTCAAGCGCTGCCTGGACGCCGACGACCCGCACATGCCACGTGACAGCTGCGATGCGGTGGCGATCAAGGTGCAGGATGGCCGCTGGCTAGTGCTGTTCCGCGACAATGGCTCGCTGTTCGTGGTCACCCGGATCATCCTGCATGCGCTGCTATGGGGCATCTCGCTGACCCTGATTCCGGGGTTTGCCGGTTGGTACCTGCTGCGCCGCCGCCCGTTGAAGCGCATCCGTGCCATTCAGGCACAGGCCGAGCTGATCGTCGCCGGCGACCTCACCCACCGCTTGCCGCTGTCGACACGCCGCGACGAGCTGGACATGCTCGCCGACATCGTCAACGCCATGCTCGACCGCATAGAACGGTTGATGCATGAGGTCAAAGGCGTCTGCGACAACATCGCCCACGACCTGCGCACTCCCCTCACCCGCCTGCGGGCGCAGCTTTACCGCATTCGCCAGCAAAGCGCGCATGACTCGCCACAGTCCGAGGCGCTGGATCAGGCGATCGGCGAGACTGACACGTTGATGGCGCGCTTTCGTGGATTGCTGCGCATCAGCGAGCTGGAGGACCGCCAGCGTCGCGCCGGCTTCGTTCAGCTCGACCCGCATGACCTGCTGGTGGAGCTGCATGATTTCTATCTGCCGCTGGCCGAGGATGGCGGCATTCGCCTGAACCTCGAACAGCCTGCGCAGTTGCCGGCACTGCATGGTGACCGCGAGCTGTTGTTCGAAGCCCTGGCGAACCTGGTGGGCAATGGCATCAAGTTCACGCCCGAAGGCGGTCGGGTTGCCATCAAGGCGACAGAGGATGAAACGGGCGTGCACATCGCCATCGAAGACAGCGGGCCGGGGATTCCCGAAGAGGAGCGGACTGCGGTGTTGAAGCGCTTCTATCGCAGCGAGGAAGGCCACCGCCATTCCGGGTTCGGGCTGGGGTTGTCGATCGTTGCGGCGATCGTTGACCTGCACGGGTTCGGACTGGAGATTGGCGAGAGCGAGCTGGGCGGGGCGAAACTGGTGTTGCACTGCCCGTTTGCCGGGCTGGCCAAGTAGTATCAGGGGCTGCTTTGCAGCCCTTTCGCGACACAAGGCCGCTCCTACAGGGGAACGCATATCCCTGGAGGAGCGGCCTCGTGTCGCGAAAGGGCCGCAAAGCGGCCCCAATTACTCCGATCAGTCAGCCAGACGCCAGGTAGTGGCACCCTTGCTGTCTTCCAGCACCACACCCATGGCAGTGATCTGGTCACGGATACGGTCGGACTCAGCCCAGTTCTTGTCTGCACGCGCCTGCAGGCGCGCCTGGATCAAGGCTTCCACTTCAGCCGCATCGACCTTGCCCTCGGCACCGGCACGCAGGAAGTCATCGGCCTCCAGCTGCAACACCCCCAGCACATCACCCAGTTCACGCAGGCGACCGGCCAGGCCAGCTGCTGCATCGACATCGCTGTCACGCAGGCGGTTGATCTCGCGCACCAGGTCGAACAGCACGGCGCAGGCTTCCGGGGTACCGAAGTCATCGTTCATCGCCACGCTGAAGCGCTCGACGAAGGCTTCGCCACCCTTGGCGGCAACCCGCGGCAGGCCACGCAGGGCGTGATAGAAGCGCTCCAGGGCGCCCTTGGCATCACGCAGGCTGTCTTCGGAGTAGTTGATGGCGCTGCGGTAGTGGCTGGCCACCAGCAGGTAGCGCACCACCTCCGGGTGGTACTTGTCGAGCACGTCGCGGATGGTGAAGAAGTTGTTCAAGGACTTGGACATCTTCTCGCCGTTGATACGGATCATGCCGCAGTGCATCCAGGCATTGGCGTACTGCTTGCCAGTAGCTGCCTCACTCTGCGCGATCTCGTTCTCGTGGTGCGGGAACTCCAGGTCGCTGCCGCCACCATGGATGTCGAAGCTCTCGCCCAGGCAGCAGGTGGACATCACCGAGCACTCGATGTGCCAGCCCGGACGGCCAGGGCCCCACGGCGAATCCCAGTACGGTTCACCCGGCTTGACGCCTTTCCACAGGACGAAGTCGAGTGGGTCCTGCTTGGCCTCGTCGACCTCGATGCGGGCACCGATGCGCAGGTCTTCGATCTTCTTGCGCGACAGTTTGCCGTAGCCGACGAACTTGCCTACCCGGTAGTACACGTCGCCGTTGCCCGGCGCGTAGGCGTAGCCCTTGTCGATCAGGGTCTGGATCATCGCGTGCATGCCGGCGATATGGTCGGTGGCGCGCGGCTCCAGGTCCGGCTTGAGGATGTTCAGGCGGCGCTCGTCCTCGTGCATCGCGTCGATCATGCGCGCGGTCAGGGCGTCGAACGCCTCACCGTTTTCGTTGGCGCGGTTGATGATCTTGTCGTCGATGTCGGTGATGTTGCGTACGTAGGTCAGGTCGTATCCGCTTTTACGCAGCCAGCGGGTCACCAGGTCGAACGCCACCATGCTGCGGCCGTGGCCAAGGTGGCAGTAGTCGTACACGGTCATGCCGCACACGTACATGCGCACCTTGTTGCCATCCAGCGGCTTGAAGGCTTCCTTGGTCTTGCTCAGCGTGTTGTAGATGGTAAGCACGGCGATTCCTTAGCTGCCCCAGGAGTCACGCAGGGTGACGGTGCGGTTGAACACCGGGCGACCCGGCTGGCTGTCCTTGAGGTCGGCGCAGAAGTAGCCTTCGCGCTCGAACTGGAAGCGGTCTTCAGGCTGTGCCTGGCCCAGCGACGGCTCGGCACGGCAGCCGGTCAGCACCTGCAGCGAGTCCGGGTTGATGTTGTCGAGGAAACTGCCACCCTCTTCGGTCTTCTCCGGGTTGGCGGAGCGGAACAGGCGGTCGTACAGGCGCACTTCGCATTCGACGCTGCTTTCGGCCGGCACCCAGTGGATCACGCCTTTGACCTTGCGGCCTTCCGGGTTCTTGCCCAGGGTGTCCGGGTCGTACGAGCAGCGCAGCTCGACGATGTTGCCGTCGGCATCCTTGATCGCCTCGTCGGCGCGGATCACGTAGCTGCCGCGCAGGCGCACTTCACCGGTCGGCTCCAGGCGCTTGTAGCCCTTCGGCGGCTCTTCCATGAAGTCGTCGCGGTCGATGTACAGTTCGCGGGCGAACGGCAGCACGCGCACGCCCATGTCTTCCTTCGGGTGGCGCGGCAGTTCGAGCTGCTCGACCTGGCCTTCCGGGTAGTTGGTGATGACCACTTTCAGCGGGCGCAGCACGCACATGGCGCGTGGCGCGGTGCGGTCCAGGTCGTCACGGATGCTGAACTCGAGCATCGACATGTCGACCACGCCGTCGGAGCGGTTGGTGCCGATCATGTCGCAGAAGTTGCGGATCGACGCCGGGGTGTAGCCGCGGCGGCGGAAGCCCGACAGGGTCGACATGCGTGGGTCGTCCCAGGCGCTGACGTGTTTTTCGTCTACCAGCTGCTTGAGCTTGCGCTTGGACGTGATGGTGTAGTTCAGGTTCAGACGGCTGAACTCGTACTGACGCGGGTGCGCCGGTACAGGCAGGTTGTCGAGGAACCAGTCGTACAGTGGGCGGTGGCCTTCGAACTCGAGGGTGCAGATCGAGTGGGTAATGCCTTCGATGGCGTCCGACTGACCGTGGGTGAAGTCGTAGTTCGGGTAGATGCACCACTTGTCACCGGTCTGGTGGTGGTGGGCATGGCGGATGCGATACAGGATCGGGTCGCGCAGGTTCATGTTCGGCGAGGCCATGTCGATCTTGGCACGCAGCACACGCTCGCCGTCCTTGAACTCGCCGGCCTTCATGCGCGCGAACAGGTCGAGGTTTTCCTCGACGCTGCGCTCGCGGAACGGGCTGTTCTTGCCAGGCTCGGTCAGGCTGCCGCGGTACTCCTTGGCCTGATCAGGGGTCAGGTCGCAGACATAGGCCTTGCCACGCTTGATCAGTTCAACGGCCCAGTCGTGCAGCTGGTCGAAATAGTTGGAGGCATAGCGCACCTCGCCGGCCCAGTCGAAGCCCAGCCACTTGACGTCGCGCTGGATGGCATCGATGTATTCCTGGTCTTCCTTGGCCGGGTTGGTGTCGTCGAAGCGCAGGTGGCAGACGCCGCCGAACTCCTCGGCCAGGCCGAAGTTGACGCAGATCGACTTGGCATGGCCAATGTGCAGGTAGCCGTTGGGCTCCGGCGGGAAACGGGTGACGATGCTGCTGTGCTTGCCCGAGTCCAGGTCGGCCTGGATGATCGGCCGCAGGAAGTTCGCAGGGACAGCGGGGGCGCCTTTGGCAGCGGCGTTGGGCGCGTTGTCGGCAGTGGGCTTGCTCATAGGATCCTTGAATGCACGTGTCCGGCCTGGGTAGGCCGATTGAATCAAAGGGCCTATCATAGCCGAAGCAGTCAAGCTGCTGACAGCGGGGCACCGACAAACTGGCGCGATTTATCGCGAACCGTGCAAAATGGCCGCCGCGCGCGCCCTGAACATGTGTCGCGGTCGCCCGATCCTGCGTCTGGTGAGTACACACGCCCTGCGCAGCCTATTTCCTGTATGCCTTGAAAGAGCGAATTTCAGCATGTCCAAAGTCAAACTGAGCACCAACCACGGCGATATCGTCCTGCAACTGAATGCCGAGAAAGCCCCGCTGACCGTGGCCAACTTCATTGAGTACGTAAAGGCCGGCCATTACAGCAACGTCATCTTCCACCGTGTGATCAAGGGTTTCATGATCCAGGGCGGCGGTTTCGAGCCAGGCATGAACGAAAAGCGTGACAAGCGTGCCAGCATCCAGAACGAAGCCGACAATGGCCTGAAGAACGACAAATACACCATCGCCATGGCCCGTACCATGGATCCGCACTCCGCCTCCGCGCAGTTCTTCATCAATGCCTCCAACAATGACTTCCTCAACCACAGCGGCAAGAACACCCAGGGCTGGGGCTACGCCGTATTCGGCGAAGTGATCGAAGGCCGCGAAGTCGTCGACGCCATCGAAAAAGTCGCCACCGGTTCCAAAGCTGGCCACCAGGACGTGCCTAAAGATGACGTGATCATCGAGAAAGCCGAGATCATTGAGTGATCCTGCTGATCTCCGATCTGCATTTGCAAGAAGAACGCCCGGACATTACCCGGGCGTTTCTTGATCTGCTCGACGGCCGCGCCCGCCACGCCAAGGCGTTGTACATCCTTGGTGACTTCTTCGAAGCGTGGATCGGTGACGATGCCATGACACCGTACCAGCAGTCGATCTGCCAGGCCTTGCGCCAGCTCAGCGACAGCGGCACGGCGATCTACCTGATGCACGGCAACCGCGACTTCCTGATTGGCCAGGACTTCTGCACGGCCGCCGGCTGCACCCTGCTTGCCGACCCGAGCGTGATCGAACTGGGCGGTGAACAGGTGTTGCTGATGCATGGCGACACCCTGTGCACCCGCGACCTGGCCTACATGAAGATGCGCCGCTACCTGCGCAACCCGGTGAGCCTGTGGATCCTGCGGCACCTGCCGCTGGCCAGCCGGCAAAAACTGGCGCGCAAGCTGCGCAGCGAAAGCCGCGCTCAGACACGCATGAAGGCTACCGAGATCGTCGACGTCACGCCGGAAGAAGTGCCAAAGGTGATGGCTGCGCACGGCGTGCGCACGCTGGTGCATGGCCACACCCACCGGCCAGCGATCCACAAGCTGGTAGTGGAAGGCGAACCGGCGCGGCGCATCGTGCTGGGGGATTGGGACCGCCGGGGCTGGACCCTGCAGGTCGATGGGCAAGGCTTTGCCCTGGAACCGTTCGAGTTTTCCTGAAAGATCAAGTTGACTGCTTCGCGGGTGAATCGGGGCGCCGAACCGCCGCTCCCACAGGTACTGCACCAAGGCTGCAGGCGGTGAGATCCTGTGGGAGCGGGTTTACCCGCGAAGAGGCCGGTGCAGGCTAAAGGCTCAAGGCCGGCTGGCCACGCCCCCTTTATCCCGCTCACTGATCACATACTGCCGATACTCAGGGTCCGCCTTGATCTGCGCCTCGGTAAACGGTATCGATGACAGCTGCTTGGCCGCAAACGCCTTGGTCTGGTCGTTGAAGTGCGCCGAGCCGGCTTCGCTGGACTGCGAAAATGCCAGCAGGCCACGTGCCTGCGGCCCGCTTTCCGTGAAGCTCACCAACTGCAGGTAGCTGGTACCGCTGACCACCAGGCGCTTGCCCGGCCCGTGCGGCACGCTGAACATCGCGTTGTAGATACCCAGCTGCTGCGGCCCGCCCGGTACTGGCGTGCCATCGGCGGCCTGCTGGATCTGCCCCCAACGGCTGCCCTCCTCCACACCCGCCTTGGCCACTTGCTGCAACGAGGCCAAGGCCGCTTCGCGCAACAGTTTGCGCACTGCCGCCTGCTCTACCGCAAGGCCACGTGGGGTGTGCTGTGGATCTGCCGGGTCAAAGGCCACGCGCCAGCTTTGTGGGTTTTTGGCCATCGCCTCGACCATGTTCTGGAAGTGCACCAGGCCGATACCGCTGTTCAAATCGGCCTTGCCATTCCAGCTGGCGAGGCTGGAGCACACGGCCAGCAGGTCCGCCTCAGCGCCTTTGCACCACTGCAGCAGGTCGGGCAGCACCAGTTTGGCCAGGTACACTTCGTCATCCAGCACCATGCGCTGCAGGTCATCGACGCTCAGCTTGGCGTTGCCTTGCAAGCGCTCCAGGGCGAAACGCCCACGCATGCCCAGCGGTTGGTCGTTGCGGCTGATCAACGGCGAGAAGCCCGTCAGTGGCTGGGCCGGGTTGGCCATCCAGGCCGGGTCGTTGGAGTTTTGCACAAAGTCGCTACGCTCCAGGCTCGGCAACATCCGCGCCGGGAAGATGCCAGGTTGCGCGGCCTGGGCATCGACTTTCCACTGGCAGGCACTGCGCGACCCGTCCAGTACGACCAAAGGGCCTTGCGCCGCCGGGTTGCTGCATGCGCTCAGCAGTTGCTGATCGACATAAGGCACCACGGACTGGTTCAGGTACAGCGCCTTGCCTTGGGCATCAACCGCCAGGGTGTTGACCCACGGGATGCCCTGCAGCTGCTCGATAGAGCCCTTCAAGGCATCCAGGCTGTCGGCACGGTTGATGCTGTACCACTGCTGCAGCACGCGCGTGTTGTCCAGGTTGGCATCGCGCAGGCTATAGGCCGCCTGGGTATCCCAGTCCAGCCGGCCTGGCCACTGCACAACCGGCCCGAAACTGGAGCTGTAGACCTGGCGTTCAACCTGGCTGAGCGTGCCATCTGCGGCCTTGACCGTGACGCTCACGGTCTGCTGTGCCATGGGTACGGACTTGCCATCCTGCAGGTAGTGGGTCGGGTCCTTGGGGTCCAGTTGCAGGCGGTACAGGGTGAAGTGCTTCGAAGTATCAACCGTGTGCGTCCAGGCCAGGCGGCGGTTGAAGCCGATGTTCACCACAGGCAGGCCAGGCAAGGCGGCCCCCATCACGTCCAGCTTGCCTGGGATAGTCAATTGCATCTGGTAGAAACGCATCCCGCCCATCCATGGAAAGTGCGGGTTGGCCAGCAGCAGGCCACGGCCATTGGCCGAGCGCTGCGCCCCCACTGCCACGGCGTTGCTGCCACGCTCGGAGGCGAAGCGCTGCTGCTGAGCCAGTGCCACGTCAAAAGCCGGGGCTGCTTGCTGGGCTGCCAGCTTGGGCGGCTGGGCCCCCGCCAGCGCTTCGGCGAACTGGCCCACACCCCCTTCAGCCAACAGCCGACGGGTCAGCTTGACCAGATCCTGGCTGGTGATCGGGCGCACCCACTGGCCATCGCCACACTCCGCAGGCAGGCCCTGGCTGCGCCGCTCGGCCAGGGCTCGATTGAAGCCACTGGCATAACCTTCCAGCAGTTCACGCACCTGCGCTGGCTGGGCCTGCATGAAGCCACTGACTGCCGTCGGCGTATTGAGCCAGGTGAAAAACAGGTCGCTGGCCAAGTTGCCACGTTGCTCAAGGGTCACGCCTTGGGCGCCGAAATAACGCGAGCGCTCACCATTGACCGTCAGCACTTCATTGGCCAGCAGGCACAGGTTGTCCTGGGCATAGGCATAGCCAATGCCATAGCCCAGGCCGCGCTCGTCCTTGGCGACAATATGTGGCACGCCAAAACTGGTGCGGCGGATCTGCGCACTGGCATCAGCGCTGGTTTCCCGCGCCTGCACGGCTACGCTGGAGGCGACCAGGGCAGCCGCCAGGCTGGCACAGGTCAAGGGACGCGAAATTGGCAACACGGGCACTCCTCGGATTCAGGGGGTCATTCCCGATCAGACGAATGGCTGGATGAAAATTTTACGCGCGCGGGTGCTGCAAACCGTCTTTAAGAAAAACCGGCAGAAACTTTTTTCAGCAAGAAGCTGCAGATTGGCCGTTCTCATTCGTCCTAATCAGTGAGGCACCCATATTTCGGGACAGTCCACGAAAAGGAGCATTCACATGTACAACCCGCAACCCTCATTGCAGACCGGGCGCGCACCGGGCAAGGCGGCCAATGGAACGGCCGGCTGCGTGGACGAACGTGCCGGTAACACGCAGATTCGCGAACTGCTGCGTAACTACGGCCTGCGTACCAGCCTAATTCGCCTGAAGGTGATCGATGCGCTGTACAACGCAGACCGTACCGGGCGCAGCATTGGCGTGCGGGGCGTGCATGCGCAACTGGCACAACTGGACATACCGCTGTCGTTCCTGAGCGTGCGCGAGGTACTCAAACGGCTGTGCACGGAGGGCGTGATCAGCCTTGGCAGCGACAAGTGCTACAGCCTCAAGCCAGAAGCCCGCGCCGTGCTCGAGCAGCCCTTGTCGCGCTGACTGAAGGCCGGCCTGGCGTGGCCGGCCGGCAGGTGTCAGGGCTTGACCTTGCGCCGCAGAATCCCGTTGATCACGACCACGACGACGGCAATGGCAATGGCCAACATCTGGAAGGTCTGTTCACTGATCGTGCCTTGCTTCTGCAGATGCGACAGGCCCAGCATGAGGCCCAGCACCACCAGGATGATCAGAAGCGAATATTTGAGGCGCTGCACGTGTGTCATCGAAAAATCCTTCAACATCGGGGGCATTTGGCTCGCAATGAGCAGGCGCAATGATACAACGGCCATGGCTTGCGGCGCTGCATTTCCTGCTTAGCAGGGCGAACCAGGCCTGAAAGTATTGGGTTTCCCCAACCCATGCTGGAGGCACCATGCGCAATTTCGCGCTGTTCATCATGCTACTCACCCCCGCACTTGCCACTCATGCCTTGGACACCCGCCAGACACCGCCCGAACAATTGCTCCAGCTAGGCAGCCAGCTGGCTGACCAAGCAGGCAGCAGCCAATGGCAACAACTGTGGCAAAGAACCCGCCATGCCGGGCACTTCAAGGCCACGTCCGGGCATGCCTACTTCACGATCCCCCACCCGCTGCTGCCAGAACTGGCTCGGCAGACCTTGGCGCGCGCGGATCAGGTCGAGACCGTGAACAGCACCCTCGCCCGCTATCGGCGCACCTTTCCTGACAGGGTCATCGGCATGCTCGATGAGCAGCCGTTGTACAGCCTTTGCCTGATCATCGACTGGCGCTCCCTGCCGCAAGCACAGGCAAGTAAAGCGCACGCCTACCTGCGTGGAGCAAGCCTGCTGAACAGTTATCCATGCAAATAAGGGTGCGGGCACTTAGTTGCACGGTGGAAAAGCAACCCAACGTGAAATCGGGCCTGCACGGCAACAGCGAGGCATCGTCCTACACCGCGCGACATCGTTGCCTGCAAGCCCTGCTCATCGAAGCTACAGCTGCCAGCCCACTTGGCGCCTAGCGACAGTTTTATCGCTCCCCGAGAATTCCCCCATGCCAACTACAGGCATCGCGCCCCATCAACCGCGAGGAAGTCTCATATGGAACTGCCAGATCTCACCTCCATCGACATCGGCCAGTTACCGCATTCGTTGCAGGCCCTGATCGAATGCATCGGCCTTGAAAACGCCTACCAGATGACCTGCGCCTACGGCGGCAGGCCCAAGTACATACCTAAATATCGAGAGCGTACCAAGCTCGCCGACGTACTCCCGGCCGATGCCCTCGACGCCTTGATCAAACGCTTTGCCGGCGTGGCCCTGGAAATTCCCAAGGCAGACCATTTTCTGCGTCAGTTGCGCAACCTGCAGATCCAGAAAGAAAGCGCCAACGGCCTGTCACGCAGCCTGCTAGCCGACAAATACGGCCTGAGCCTGCGCCAGATCGGCAACATTCGCCGCCAGGAACAATGCACTCGCTGACGGCGCCCCCATCGGCCGCCCATAGCGGCCGCCCCCTCAACGCTAAAGAAAAGAGAAGACTCTAATGTCCATCGATAACAGCCTCATCGGCTCGGTCCTCAATGCCTTGCCCATGGACCGCATGATCGCAGCACCGCTGCAGGCCATGGTCCAGGCGCAGGTGACTGCCAGCAAATCCTATGCGGACTTCCTCATGCAGGTGTGCGTACAGGACGGCAAAGCGGTTGCCATCCAGTTCGACTACGACGAAACCATCGTTGACGAACAAGGCGAGTACAAAGGCGTCGTCAGCAAGTCCATGAAGGTGCCGCTGCTGGCAGCCATCACCCACCCGAACATCTCCATCGATGAAGGCAACGTCGAATTCGAGATGACCATCAGCCAGATGGCCGAAGACTTCAGCGAATCCAGCAAAAGTGGTGACCTGGCTGCCTCATTGGGCTGGGGCCCTTTCAAACTGGATGTGAAAGGCAGCATCAGCAGCAAGTCCACGCAAACCCGCAAGACCGATACCCGGGCACGCTATGCGTTCAGTACCTCGCTACGTCGCCAGGACCCACCAGAAGCCATGATGCGGGTAATCGATTTCCTCACCGAGGCCGCCACCAAGCCGACCGTGGTCAAATCCTCAACCTTGGACAGCCAGGAGTCGATCTCGCAGGCCGACACCCTCAAGACCACACCTGCCATAGAGAGCAATGCTGGCAAGAGCGCCTCTACTGATCGATTGTAATCCCGCTACGTGATTGGTCGCCCCGCACCTGCCTGCGGGGCCTCTTGCTGCCTCAGGAGCCCGCCCCATGGACAACCCACCAGCCCCCATGACCGCCCTCGACCTGCGGGATATTACCCGCGGCCTTCAAGAGGCCGCTGCTGCCACCAACAGCCTGATTGCCCAGCAGTACATCAATTTGTTCGACCAGTTCTTCGACTCCGACACCCAGGCGCTAGGGAGCCCGATGAGGGCCAAGATGGTCGAGGTTGCGATGGATGACAGGCATGTGATGCGCGTGCCGCTGTTCGCCCTGGTAGCGCCCAAGGGCCTGACCCTGGAGCGCATGCAGGTGGACCTTTCGGTACGAGTAAACGCTACTGAGGGGCTGCGCACCCTGGGTGAGGAATGTGAACGGGCCAACGCTGCCAGCTTCAAGGTGACGATCGGCGCGCAGGGCCGCCAGGGCGAAGCCCGGGACCCTGACGAAGTGCAGATACGCATGCAGTTTCATGCCAGCGAACCACCCGAGGCGCTCAACCGCCTGATCGAGGAGTACACCAGACTGATCACTCCCATGCGTATACCCGACACGCCTTCGCCCACCGAAACCAACGAATTCGTCGAGGCCGCCACCGTACGCTGACGCCCCTCAGAAGTCGCGCTTGTAGAAGATATCCAGGGAGCTTGCCAGCCCACTGGCGGCCTCCAGATACACCTTCTTGCTCAACTTGTAGCGCAGCGCAATGGTATTGGCCGGCTCGAACACCCCCACCCCGTAGCGTAAGCTGAGCTTCTCGGTCAGGTTGCCACTGGCCACCACGCTGGTGCTGTTACCGGAACCTTCGGTGTCCAGCTGGAAGTCATCGATCCCCAGGCCAGATGCCAGGCTACCGGTGATCCCGGCACTGCCCGCCAGGCCCAGGCCCAATGCCGCTTCGGCAAGCATATTGTTGTCTTCCCCCGAGGTCCCCAGCGGGCGCCCGAGTACCAGATAGGACAGTGCCTGCTCCTGGCTCATGGCCGGTTCCGAGAACACTGTGGTGTTCGGCTGCTCGGCACTGCCGCTCAGGCGAATACCGGCAATCACATCGTCAACCTTGCGGATGGCCTCGATATCCAGATATGGCTGGTCGATCGGCCCGGCGAACAGCAGCCGGGCGCGGCGAATGGTCAGGCGCTGGCCGTAGGCACGGTAGCGGCCATCGGACAGGCTCAACTCACCACGGGTGTCCATGTTGTCGCCAATGTGCACATGGCCGAGCAGGTTGGCGGTCAGGCCGAAGCCGCTGAACGACAACTTGTCCTGCCCCACTACCACATCGATGTCCATCGCCATCGCCATGGGCGGTTTGCCCTCCTCGGTCTGGTGGCCGACGATGACCGTGTCGTCCGAGACCTTGACGGTCGAGGGTGGCAACTCGCGCACGGTGATCTTGCCTTTGGGCACCAGCACTTTGCCGGTCACCGCCAGTTTGTCGTCGATCAGGCGCAGGTTGAGGTCTGGCGCGACTTCAAGCGTGGCATAGGGCTCGACCGTCACGGGCAACTGTTGCCCCTGCAGGCGTAGGTCCATGCCCAATGCCTGGCCCCAGGTCAGGTGGCCGTTGAGCTGGCCGCGCCCGGCATCGCCGCTGCGCCAGCCTCCGTTGAGCAGCACCTGCTCACCGGCGATAGAGGCCTGCAGCGACAGCTCCTGCAGGCTGATCGGCAGCTCGGCACCGCTGACCTCGCCACCGCTGAGCATCAGGTTGCCGTTGACCTGAGGCGCAAGCAGGGTGCCGGTCAGGCGCCCACTACCCTTCAATTGCCCCGTCAGGCGCTCGACCATCGGCACGAAAGGACGGGCGATAGACAGATCCAGCCCGGCCAGGCGGAAGTCACCCGACAGCGGTTTGCCCTTGCCCAACGGGTCGAGGCGCGTATTCAGGCTCAACTCGCCCAGGCGTTCGCCGCGAAAGTCCAGGCGTGTATCGACCCGGCGCGGCGCCAGGGTGCTTTCCAGACGCAAGGTCTGATAGGGGAAGTCGATCCAGCGACCCTTGTCACGCACGCGCAACGTGCCGCCACTGGCATCGACACCAACGGTGCCTTTCGGGCCGCTGGCCGGGATATCCAGGTTCACGTCGGCATTGAGCATACCCTGCCAGGCGAAGTCCTTAGGCAGCCATTGTGCCAGGCTGCCCAGCGGGAACTGCTTGAGGTGATAGCGCAGGCGTGGCTCGGGCGCCAGGCGCTGGTCCTCGCCGCACAAGCTGGCCTGGCCGGATCGCCAGCAATGGGCGCCGAAATCCAGTTGCCCATTGGCCAGCCGCTGCAGGCGGGCCGGAGCCTGCAACTGCCAGTCCTGGCCGCCAGCCTGGATCCTGCCGCTGGCCAGGCGCCCGCGCCAGTCGCCTTTGCTCAACTGGCCATCCAGGCCCAGGTCAAGCGTGAGCTGCGGGCCATCCAGGGCCAAGGTCAGTGCCTGCTGACGAATGTCGCCCTTGCCATTGGCCTGCAAGGTCCCCAACAGCGTGTCGCCCAGGCGGATGCCGTTGGCCTTGAGGTCAAGCACCCCGCGCTGAGCGTTGTCCAGGCGCGCATCCAGGTCGAGCCGCTGGATGCGGTTTTCTTCCTGTGCCAGTTGCTGGCCCTGCAAAGTCAGGTTGCCCTGCGGCGCGTTCAGCGTGCCGCTGACATCCAGGCGGCCCTTGACCTGCCCCTGTAACCTCGGCCACAGCTGGCCCAGCCGCGGCAGATCGAGGTCCACACGCCCGGCCAGACGCTGCTGCAGGCTGCCGCTGCCATTGATACGGTTATCACCCAATTGCACGGCCAAGGCGCCGAGTGTCCAGTTCTGCCCGGCACCTTGCGCTTCGACCTTGAGCACCGCAGGTTGCCCGCGCAGGCGCCCCTTGAGGTCGAGCTGGGCATCCAGGCTGAGCTGTTCACCTTTCATTTCACCCTTGCTGCGCAACGGCCCGGCCAGGGTCCCGGGTAACTCAGCGAGCCAGTAGGCAGGGTCCAGGGCCGACAGTTGCAGGTCGACATCCCAGGCCAGGGTATCAGCGAAGCGCACCGCGACACTGCCAGCCGCCTTGCCCTGCCCGGCAGTCATCGCCACCTGCGGCAAGCGCACCTGGCTCAGGTCACCTTCGAACGGGCTGGCCAGGGTGAACGCACCTGCCGGGCCATCGAGGTCACCGTTGAAGGTACCGTTGTAGTTGCCATCGCGGTATTGCACCTGAGCATTGAACCGCTTGAGTGTCACCTGCGGCGGAGTTTCGAGCGGGTACAGGCGCAGCCACGGGAAATCCTGCCAGTCGAGCTGCGCGTCAGCCTTCAGGCCGTGCTGCCAGTCAGCACTGGCCTGCAGCTTTACGCGCTGGCTTTCGCTGGCCGTCAGGTCCAGGGCATCCAGCTTGGCGCCCTTGGCGTCCACCGTGCCGGTCAGCACCAGGGCGATCGGTGACTGTTCGGCCGGCAAGCTGGCGGTGCCGGACAGATGATAGCCCTTGAGCAGATCGCCCTGGGCATCCAGCACGAGCTGATTGAGCTGCAACGTGTCGGGCAGCGAAGCCGTTGGTTTGAAGGCATCGGAGCGAATCTGCAGTTTCGCCGGCAGGTGTTCGGCAAGGGCCTGTACCGTCCCGCTCAGGCGGGCATCAAGGTAGCCGCTGCTGGTGGCGTCGAGGATGAGGGACTTCTGCAGCTCGCCCTTGGCGTTCAGCGCCAGTTGCCAGGCCTTGCCCTCCACCGCCGGCAACTGCACGTGCCCTTGCAATTGCAGCGGCCAGTCGCCCTCAGGCTGCAGGTCACCCTGCACATCCACGCGCAGGTCGTCGCGTTGCAGCTGCAGGCTTTCGACGCGCAGGCCAGTTGCATTCCAGTGCGCCGCCAGATGCAAATCGCCCAGCAGGTCGCTGCCATCCAGGCGCAACTGACCCACCTTGACCTCGCCCACTTCGATGGCCAGCGGCAAGCGCAGCGTCGGCAGTTGCACAGGGCCGCTCTCGGCCGGCTCGTCACCTGGCGCAAATGCCATGTCGACGCGCCGTGCATGCAGTTGCTCGATACACAGCGTGGCCCGCAGCAGGCAAGCGGGCGACCAGTTGAGCAACGGTGCCTCGACTTCAACCCGGTTGCCGCCATCGACCCAGCTCAAACGGCTGGCCTGCCAGGTGCCCGCCAGGCGCCCCTGGAAATCGTCGAGGGTCAGCCCAGGTACCCGGCCCAAGGCCCAGCGGCTGCCGCTTTCGGTCCCCAGCAACAGGCCCAGGGCCAGGGCCACCAGCAGCACACTGCCGAGCATGCCCAGCAGAATGAATTTGAACACACGCATCACAGCTCGGGCCCCATGGAGAAGTGCAGGCGAATTCCGCCATCGTCATCGAGCGCCTTGGCCAGGTCCAGGCGCAGCGGCCCTACCGGCGACACCCAGCGCACACCGATACCAACCCCGGTCTTGAGGCTTGGCAGTTCCAGGGTGTTGAACGCGTTGCCCTGGTCGATGAAGGTTGCCACCCGCCATTTTTCGGCCAGCGAGTACTGATACTCGACACTGCCCGCGACCAGATAGCGGCCACCGATACGGTCACCGTCGCTGTTCTTCGGCGACAGGGTCTGGTAGTCGTAGCCGCGCACGCTCTGATCGCCACCGGCGAAGAAGCGCAGCGACGGTGGAATGTTGTTCTTGTAGCCGTTGGTGGCACTGCCACCAAACTGCACCCGGCCGAGGAAGCGGTGGTTGTGGCCAAGGGTGGTCAGGCCCTTGAGCAGGACATTGCCATGCAACAGGTTGGTGTCGGACATCAGCCCTTCCTTGGCCACCTGGGTGTCGAACTGCAAGCGGTAGCCGTTATGCGGGTCGATGCGGTTGTCACTGCGCAGGTAGGAAAAACTCACACCCGGCATCAACAGTTTGCTCAGCCCCGAGTCATCGCCCAGGCGATACTCTTCGCGCTGATACTTGAGCGAGATCACCCGCTGCCAGCCGCTGGGCAGCTTGCTGTGCCACTCAGGGCCGACGGTCAGCAGCTTGCTGAGGGTGTCGGTGCCGGCGATTTCTTCGTTCTGGTAGCCGCCGGCAAAGCGCAGTTTGTCGGTCAGGGGCGGATCGAGAGGCACGTCATACCACAGACCGACGTTTTGCCGCGGTGCCGACAGTTCGGTCTCCCAGCCATAACTGTGGCCTTGCGGGTTGACCCAGTGCCGCGTCCAGTTGGCCTTGCCGCGCGGGCCGACGTCGGTCGAAAAGCCCAGGCCGAGGCCCATGGTGCGTGGTTTGCGGGTCTCGAGGCGTACATCCACGGGGATGTCTTCACCGACCGCTGCGGTGGGTGTGGCATCGACCCGCACACCTTCAAAATAGCCACTCGATTGCAGGTCGTTGTTGAGCCCGGCGATCAGTTCGGAATCGTAAGGCGTGCCGGGCTTGAACGAGACCATGCGTTGCAGCAGGTCTTCGTCCAGCGGCGTGTCACCACTGAATGTCACTGCCCCGAGGCGATAGCGCGGCCCACTCTGGTAAACCAGCTCGATGTCGGCCACGCCGGCCTGCGGGTCGACGGCCAGGCGCTGGCGCGTGAAGTGGCCACTGAAGAAGCCATAACGCGAAGCCTGGTTCTGGATCAGCCGTTTGGCATCCTCGTACAGGCCATGGTTGAGCTGCTCGCCCGGCCGTAATGCCCTGCTGTCAGGCACGCGAAAGGCCTTCATCTCGCTGGCCGGCCCTTCGATGCGCACGGTCACGTTGCGCAGGCGCACAGGCTCGCCGGGGTCGATCTTGATGATCAGTTGGGGGGATTGATCGGCCTTGGCAGGCGGTTTGACTTCGGTGTCGACCTGCGCCTGATAGTAGCCAAGTGCCTGCGCGGCCTTGCGCGCCTGCTCCTGGGCCCCACGACTGAAACGCAGCAGCGCTTCTTCATCGCGGTCACCAAGGTTACCGATATAGCCTTCGACATTGGCCTTGAGCTCCTTGTTGGCTGGTTTTACCTTCACCAGCAACTCGCTCTGGCCCCATGCTGCGAAACCGGCGGCCCAGAAAACCAGGCCCCAGGTTAGTCTTCCTGAATACGTCATGCGGCGCATGCTACCAGAGCCAAGCGCTCAAGGGAGGCGCCTGACAGCCCACTTCAGGCAATTGATGACATCGATGACACCGGATTGGGATGAAAAAACACCCGTTCCCGGATTGGCCCTACAGCCACCTCGCCAATCTCTTCGTAGCCTTGGCGCGCGTAAAAGGCCAGGTAATGCTCGTTGCCAGAGTCCAGCACCACGCCCTGGGTATTGGGGTCCTCCGCGCACCAGTCATGAACAGCTTGTAACAATTGTTCACCGTAGTGATGGCCACGAAACTGTGGATGCACGCCCAGCAGCGGCAGCATGTGCACCTGCCCGGTCGGCAGGCAGCTGGCCAGCGCTGCCTGGTAATCCATATAGCGACGGGTACAGCGCTGGCCGGTGCCCAGTAGCATGCGCAAGCGCCAGGCCCAGCTGTCGGCCACCCCCAGGCGGCGCTGTGGCGGGACGATCAGGGCCACGGCGATCAGGCGGTCTTCCAGCAGCAGGCCGATGGCCGGCAGCTGCAGATAAAAGTGCTGGCGCACCCACTCGCGCACCATCACCCGCAGCCGGCGTTCGTAGCCTGGGCGCTGGCCCTCGAAGATATAGGCAAAAGTCGGTTCGTGCCGATAGGCGTTGTACAGCAGCGAGCGTGCCTCACGGCTGTAGCCGTCATCGAGCGTGCAGATACGTGCCTGGGCGGCAGTGGCTTCGGGCATGGCGGGCAGTCCTCCTGGAAAGGGCATATTCAGTGCCTTGGAGGTGCTCCACTGCGCATCGTTCACCTCCACCAGCACGTTAGCAGTGCCTGAACGCGGCTGCCATGCTGGTGATGAACGCCGATGTCGGCTAGCATCCGGCCTTTTACCAGGATTGTCTTTCCATGAAGATCGTCTGTTTCAACATCAACGGCCTGCGGGCCCGCCCGCACCAGCTGGCGGCGCTGATCGAAAAGCACCAGCCGGACGTGATCGGCCTGCAGGAAACCAAGGTCAGCGACGATCAGTTCCCCCTGGCCGATGTCCAGGCCCTGGGCTACCACGTGCACTACCACGGCCAGAAGGGCCATTATGGCGTCGCCCTGCTCTCGCGCCAGGCGCCGCTGAGTCTGTTCAAAGGCTTTGCCACAGATGAAGAAGATGCCCAGCGACGCTTCATCTGGGGCACCTTCGCCGATGCCGACGGCAACCCGATCACGGTCATGAACGGCTACTTCCCGCAGGGCGAAAGCCGCGACCACCCGACCAAGTTCCCGGCCAAGCAGCGCTTCTACAGCGACCTGCAAGCGCTGCTGGAAGGGCAGTTCAAGAACGACCAGCCGGTACTGGTGATGGGCGACATGAACATCTCGCCCCAGGACTGCGACATCGGCATCGGCCCGGACAATGCCAAGCGCTGGCTGAAGACTGGCAAGTGCAGCTTCCTGCCGGAAGAGCGCGAGTGGATGGAGCGCCTCAAGGGTTGGGGCCTGGTAGACAGTTTCCGCCACCTGCACCCGGAAGTGGCCGACCGCTTCAGCTGGTTCGACTACCGCAGCCGCGGCTTCGAGGACGAACCCAAGCGCGGGCTGCGCATCGACCTGATCATGACCTCCCAGGCCCTGGTGCCGCGGATCAAGGCGGCTGGAGTGGACTATGAGCTGCGCGGGATGGAAAAACCTTCGGACCATGCGCCGATCTGGCTTGAGTTGAGTTGAGTGATGTGGGGCATGCCGTCAGGGATGTGGCGCCGGTAAGATCGAGCGCCGCCCGCGCGGCGCATCGCGGATGAATCCGCTCCTACATCTGTTGCAACGTGGCCATGCCTGTCAGGCCATGGTTGTCAGCCTTGTTTGTAGGGCTCAAGGCATTCGGCAAGGCAGGCGACCATGGCGCTACAGGTTCGGCACGTTGCAACAGATGTAGGAGCGGATTCATCCGCGATGCGCCGCGCGGGCGGCGCTCGATCTCAAACCCGCTGCATGCCTCAAGCCCTACCCACCCGCTACAACCCCAACCGCAACGCCTCCCCCACCCCCGCCCCACGCCCATCGTCCGCCGCGCTGACCAGGGCAAAGTTGTACGCCCCGTGCGACCAGTAGCGCGCTTCCAGTTGCCCATCGACCCGCTGCCCCTGGGGCATGCGCTGATAGCGATCACCCGGCGAGCGCAGGAACAGGCTGATGCGCTGGCCGTTGCGATCCTGGAACACCAGCAGCGCCGCCGGCCCCTGTTCGTTGCTGAGCAACCGCGCCCCGACCGGCTGGAAACCATACCCCGCCAGATCCGGCAACTGCCCCACACGGCTGAAATGCCGGCCCAGCCAATCGCGCAACTGTGCCGGGTCACTGGCCTGGATATCCAGCGCCTCGCTGCCGGCGAACAACCGATGGGCCTGCACTGCATCGGCCATCGGCAGCTCATTGCCCGCCAAGGTGACCTGGCGTGCTTGCCAGCCCCCCAGCCCGCCGACGCCCAGCGCCAGCAACAATACCGCTGCCGATGCCAGCCGCCGCTGCCGGCGCTGGCGCACCCGCTGCTGTACCTGACGCAGGTCGAGCGTCGCCACACCCGGCTGCTCACCAAAGCCGGCCAACGCCGCGCGCAAGCGCCGGGCATCGTTGCGCCAGGCCTCGACCCGCGCCGCTTGCTGCGGATTGGCCGCCAGCCAGGCCTGTACCTCGGCACGCCGCGCCGGCTCCAGGCGGTCGTCGACAAAGGCGTGCAGTTCGTCTTCACCAGGAATCAGGCGTGTCATTTGAGTCTCCGCAAAGCCGGCGGCTGGGGGTTGCCCTCGGTCAGTTCACGCAAGGCAGCACGGGCACGCGACAGCCGCGACATCACCGTGCCAATGGGTATTTCCAGGGCCGCTGCGGCCTCCTTGTAACTGAGCCCCTCGATGCTGACCAGCAACAGCAAGGCCCGCTGCTCGGTGGACAGATGGGCGAAGGCCTGCAAGTCAGCCTGGGCCAGCACGATATCCTCGGTATTGTCGCCCACCGCTTCGTGCGCCATTTCGTCGCGGCCGAACCACGACAACCAGCGGGCATGCAAGCGCTCGCGGCGCTTATTATCGAGAAACAGCCGATACAAGATGGTGAACAGCCAGGCCCGCAGTGCCTCGGCTTCGCGTTGCTGGCCACGGCGGCTCAAGGCGCGCTCGACCGTGGCCTGTACCAGGTCGTCGGCGCTGCCGGGTTCGCGGGTCAACCACAAGGCAAAGCGGCGCAGGCGCTGCAGCAGCTCACGCCACTGCTGTTCGTCCAGATCGTGCATGGTCAGGTACCGGGCGCTGGGGTTGTCAGTGTATGGGGCAGACGCCTGGGGAGAAAATCTATTCCCGCTGATGGAATAAGTTTTTCCCTGCGCCGTCGTACCGGCACCTTCACTGAACCGGATGACCACCATGAACTCACCCTTGCAAGGCCCCGCCAAGGCGCTGCGCCTGGCCGGCATAGGCGCCGTGATGCTGGCGCTGGGCGCCGGCTTTGCCTATGCGGCCGGCTGGATCGGCGGGCCGCAGCTGACACCGCAACGCATCATCGATACCTTCGAGGCCCAGGCCGGCCACTATCCGGGCTATCGCAAAAACCACGCCAAGGGCCTTTGCATCAGTGGCTACTTCCAGCCCAGCGGGCAGGCCGCAAACTTGTCGACCGCACGGGCCTTCAGCCAGGCGCGGGTGCCGGTGATCGGCCGCTTCGCCATCGGCGGTGCCAACCCGTTTGCCCCTGACACCGGCGTGCCGGTGCGCAGCCTGGCGATCCAGCTGAGCACCGATGACGGCCAGATCTGGCGCACCGGCATGAACAATCCACCTGTGCTGGCGGTCAGCAACCCGCAGGGTTTCTACGACCAGGTACTGGCAGGCGCCCCCGACCCGGCCACCGGCAAGCCAGACCCGGCAAAGCTGCAGGCATTTTTCGCTGCCCATCCGGAAAGCGCAGCGTTTCGCCAGTGGGCGGCCAGCTACAAACCCAGCGACAGCTTCGCCAGCACCCAGTACCACAGCATCAACGCCTTCCGCCTGATCGATGCGAACGGCAAGGCGCAACCGGTACGCTGGCAGCTTGAACCGCAAACGCCATTCAGCGCATTGCCCGGCCAGGTCGATGACAAGCAGTTCCTTCAGCACGACCTGCAACAGCGCCTGGCCCAAGGGCCGCTGCGCTGGACCCTGCGCCTGGTCCTGGCAGACCCGGGCGATGCCGTGGACGACCCGGCCCGCCCATGGCCAGCCGAGCGGCGCAGCGTCGATGCCGGCACCCTGGTGGTCGAACAGGTGGACGCCCCCGAGCAAGGCGCCTGCCGTGACCTGAACTTCGACCCGTTGATCCTGCCCAGCGGCATCGAGCCCTCCGCCGACCCGATCCTCGCCGCACGTTCGGCCGCTTACTCGGAATCCTTCAACCGCCGCAGCCGCGAGTCTCTCGGCGCAGGAGCACAGCGATGAAACCCGAAGTCTTCCACCCGTTGGCACGCCTGGTTCACTGGCTGATGGCGATCCTGATCATCAGCATGCTGTTCATCGGCGTGAGCATGGTCGGTGATCTGTCACCACGTCACCCACTGCTGGTCGAACTGCACAAGGCCACGGGCCTGGCATTGCTGATACTGGTCATCGTGCGCATAGGCCTGCGCCTGAGCTTGCCACACCCGCCGCTGCCAACCGACCTGCCGGCCTTGCAGCGCTTTGCCGCAGGCGCCTCGCATTTGCTGCTCTATGGCCTCATGCTGGCCATGCCCTTGCTGGGCTGGGCGATGCTATCGGCAGGTGGCTATCCACGCCCCCTGCAACTGCCGGCCATCGCGCCGCACGACCTGCAGCTATATGCCGTGCTGCGCCAGGCGCACGGCTGGGCTGGCTATCTGCTGTTCGCCACCGTGCTGGTACATTTGGGGGCGGCGCTGATGCATGCATTGGTGCGCCGGGACGGCGTGTTGCGTAGCATGTGGCCAGGCCCCGTGCGGCGCAGCGAATGAAAGGCTGATAACCCGGGCGGGGTCGACAAAAAGCAATAATTCTCATTAAGCTCGGCAACTTTCTGTCGACTCGCCTGGACTGCCCGATGAATGCCGCAAAGGACCCTGCCCTGCTTATCCCTGCAAATACCTTGGACATGCGCCCGCTGCTGCTGGCCAACATGGCCTGCACCATGTCGATGATGGCTTTTGTCGCACTCATCGGGCCGATCTCGCGCCTGCTGGGCATGGCCACCTGGCAAGCTGGCGCGGCGGTGACCGTGGCCGGCGTGGTCTGGGTGCTGCTGGCGCGCCCGTGGGGGCGGTTGTCTGACCGCTTGGGGCGCCGCCCTATCCTGCTGCTGGGCAGCGCCGGCTTCACCTTGGCCTACTGGCTGCTGTGCCTGTTTGTGGAGGGGGCGTTGCGCTGGCTACCGGGGGCGGGCCTGGCGTTTTTCGGCCTGATGCTGGCCCGCGGTTGCATCGGGGCCTTCTACGCCGCCATCCCGGTGGGTTGCAACGCGCTCATTGCCGACCATGTCGAACCACAGCGCCGGGCGCGGGCCATGGCTTCGCTGGGCGCGGCGAATGCCGTCGGCCTGGTGGTGGGGCCCGCGCTGGCGGCAGTGCTGGCACAGCACAGCCTCAGCCTGCCGTTCCATGTCATGTCGCTGCTGCCGGCCAGCGCCTTCCTGGTGCTGCTGTTCAAGCTCAAACCACAGCCCCTTGCGCAGAACCCTGCGCCCAGCCCCGTCCGGCTCAGCGACCCACGCCTGCGCCGGCCATTGCTGGTGGCGTTCAGCGCCATGCTCAGCGTCACGGTGTCGCAGATCGTCGTCGGCTTCTTCGCCCTCGACCGCCTGCAGCTGGCGCCGACCGATGCCGCCCAGGCTGCCGGCATCGCCCTGACCACCGTCGGGGTGGCGCTGATCCTGTCGCAGGTGTTGCTGCGCCAGCTGGAGTGGCCGCCGTTGAAGATGATCCGGGTCGGCGCCAGTGTTTCGGCACTGGGGTTTGCCTGTGGCGCACTGGCCACCACGGCGCCGTGGCTATGGAGTTGCTACTTTGTCGCCGCAGCTGGCATGGGCTTCGTGTTCCCGGCGTTTTCCGCGTTGGCGGCCAATGCCATGCAGGCCTCGGAACAAGGCGCCACCGCAGGTTCCATTGGTGCAGCCCAGGGCATGGGCGCGGTGATCGGCCCACTGGCCGGGACGCTGGTCTATGCCGTGGACCCGCGCTTGCCGTTCCTGGCGGTGGCGCTGTTGCTTTTGCTGGTCGGGCTATGGCCGCTGCCGCGCGAGCAACGGGCCTGACAAGCACAGCGCGCAAGCGCGCAGAGTGTGTTTTAATGCGTCGCTAATTATTTTAAACACCTCTGATTACAAGGCGGCTATGGACACGGGGACGCGACTCAAACTGGTGCGTGAACGCAACAACCTCTCCCAACGGGAACTGGCCCGCCGCAGCGGGTTGACCAATTCGACGATCTCGCAGATCGAACAGAACCGGGTCAGCCCGTCGGTCAGCTCCCTGAAAAAACTCCTCGAAGGGATCCCCATGACCCTCGCCGAGTTCTTCAGCTTCGACGAGCCGGTGCGGGAAGAGCGCTTCGTATTCCGCGCCAGC
Organism: Pseudomonas sp. NBRC 111123; assembly: GCF_001320205.1. Classification (NCBI taxonomy): domain Bacteria; kingdom Pseudomonadati; phylum Pseudomonadota; class Gammaproteobacteria; order Pseudomonadales; family Pseudomonadaceae; genus Pseudomonas; species Pseudomonas sp. NBRC 111123. The sequence goes on along the minus strand of NZ_BCAZ01000064.1, from coordinate 2,947 downwards.
GAGCAACCGGACCTGGGCCGGAACGGCCTGCGCATGCTGCTGGTCGGCGCCAGCGTCGAAGCCCGGCAGATGCGCATGCTGCGCGAGCTCTACGCGCCGGGTGCCGACTCCGGCGAGCCGATCGTGCATGCCGAAGGCGAAGAATGTGGCCTGGTCACTCGTGGCACGGTGGAGCTATGGGTCGATGGCCAGGTGAGCATCCTCAACTCAGGCGATGGTTACTACATCCCCACCACCCTGCCGCACAGCTTCAAGAACATTGGCCAGGACGAGGCGGAAATCATCAGCGCCAACACCCCGGCAAATTTCTGAATCCGGAAGGGCCTCGCCCTTGGCGAGGCCATCCTGCCTCATCGAGCCAGCGCTTCTTCGACGAAATCCAGGCGATCCTGGCCGAAGAACATCTCACCCTCGACAAACACCGTCGGTGCCCCAAACACACCACGCGCCACGGCCTCTTCAGTCACCCGTTTTAGTTCAGCCTTGACCTCGCCATCCGCCGCCAGGGCATGAAACGCAGCAGGGTCGAAACCCGCCTGACCGAGGGTTTCATCCAGCGTCGCAGCATCACTCAGGTTGCGCTGTTGCGCCCATAGCCCCCTGAAAAGTGCCGCCACCAACCCGTCAAACTGCCCGGGTGAACGAAGCTGCATGCCGATCACGCCGCGCATCAGGGTCAGCGTGTTTACCGGAAACCCCGGCGGCATCCCGAACGGCACGCCGTAACGGCGGGCATAACGCCCAAGATCGGTGAACATGTAGCGGCCCTTGGCAGGGACCATTGCTGGCGAAGCGTTGCCGGTGGCCTGAAACACCCCGCCCAGCAGCATTGGCCGGTACACCAGGGTTGCGCCATTTCGGGCGCAGAGGGTAGGCAACTGGGTCCAGGCCAGATAGCTGGCCGGGCTGCCCAGGTCGAAGTAAAACTCCACGGTCTTGCTCATGCGTCACACTCCTTGGTCAGTCAGGCTTACCAGCGCTCCATCCACGGGCGCAGGTCCAGTTCGAAGGTCCAGGCATCGCGGGGCTGGGCATGCAGGAACCAATAGCTGTCGGCGATGTGCACCGGGTCGAGAATGCCATCCTGGTCCTTCAGCGCGTAGCGCTCAGGGAAACTGTCGCGGATGAACGCAGTATCGATGGCACCATCCACCACCACATGGGCAACATGGATGTTCCGTGGCCCCAGCTCCCGCGCCATGCTCTGGGCCAACGCGCGCAACCCGTGCTTGGCGCCAGCGAACGCCGCGAAACCGGCAGCACCGCGAGTACCGGCGGTGGCGCCGGTGAAGAGGATGGTGCCGCGCTCACGGGTGACCATGCGCCGGGCCACGGCTTGCGCCGTGAGGAAGCCAGCGAAGCAGGCCATTTCCCAGATCTTGAAGTACTTGCGCGGTGTCTCCTCAAGGATGCTGCACGGCACATTGGCGCCGATATTGAAGACAAAGGCCTCGATCGGGCCAATATCACGCTCGATGGTTTCGACCAGCTCGGCAACCTCCTCTTCCTTTCGCGCATCCGAGCCAAAACCATGGGCCTGGCCCCCTTTGGCGCGGATTTCATCGATAAGCGGCTGGAGTTTTTCGGCCTGGCGGCGGGTAATGCAGGCGACGTAACCCTCACGGGCAAAACGTTTGGCGATCGCCCCGCCCGTGGCGTCCCCGGCACCGATCACCAGCACCACTTTTTGTTGTTGTGTCATGCCTGCCCCCATTGATGAATGATCGTTTAGTAAACGAACGCTATGTTATGATCGCCCCCATCGTCAAGCCAGCGCGAAGAGGTTGTGCATGCGCTACTCCACGGATCACAAGCAGCAAACCCGCGACAAGCTGCTGGCCAGCAGCGGCGCACTGGCCAAGCGCGGCGGCTTTTCCAGCACCGGCGTGGCCGGGTTGATGAAAGCCATCGGCCTGACCGGCGGCGCCTTCTACAATCACTTCCCATCCAAGGACGCCCTGTTTACCGAGGTGGTCCGCCAGGAGCTGTGCAACAGCCCGCTGGCGCGCCTGGCCAACCAAGGTGCCAGCCGCGAGCGCCTGGCCCGCTGCCTGCAGCAGTACCTGAGCCTGGCGCACTTGCACAATGCCGAAGGCGGCTGCCCGCTGCCGCCGCTGGGGGTGGAAATCGCCCGCGCCGAGCAGCCTGTGCGCGAGGAGGCCGAACACTGGCTGGTGAGCCTGCATGCAGCGTGGAGCGAAACACTCGAAGACCCGGAGTTGGCCTGGGTGCTGATCAGCCAGTGCGTCGGCGCAGTGGTGGTCGGGCGCATGCTGGCCAGCGAGGATGTGCAACAGCAGGTGCTCGATGCCAGTAAACGGCTTGTCGACAGGGCATTGAATGAAGCGAGTTAACCTGCTGTTGGCGCTGCTGCTGGCTGCGCCAGCGCTTGCCGAACAGGCCTGCCCGCCCGGGCAGTACCAAGTCTGCCTGATGGGCTGCTTCTGCGCGCCGATCGACCCCGGCCAGGCCGGGCAGATCCTCAAGGATGTCGAGACCGCGGCGTCGAGCAGCCTGGCGTTCGCCTTGCAGCAAGCGCGAGACGAGGCCACTGCCAATGGCACTCAACCGATCCCCTTGCACGTCCGCGCGCAATTGGAACCCTGGTACGACTTTGCCGTGCTCGATGCAGCTCGCTACCGGGTGGGTGACGAGCAGCAGGTCACGGCGGCCAACGCCATGCTGCAGAACCCGGACGTGAACGCCGTAACACTGATCGACACCATCATCTTCCGCCATGCCAGTGATGCCGAGGACAACGTGGCGTTGTGGGCCCATGAGCTGAAGCATGTGCAGCAGTATCAGCAGCTTGGGGTGAATGAATTTGCCAGGCGCTATACGCGCAACTACGAAGAACTGGAGGGGCCGGCCTACACGATCGAGGCCGAGGTGGGGAAGGCATTGCGTGAGCGCAGCTCCGGGCAGGCCCGATAACCTGCACCGGCCC
>NZ_BCAZ01000063.1:0-29623 GCF_001320205.1 Pseudomonas sp. NBRC 111123 | reverse complement strand
ACAGGCGCTTCAATTGCTATGGCGGTCACCCGGAGGCCTTGACACGGCACTTTCCTGGGATGCCTCCAACAACCGCCGATCTCGCTGAACTTGGATCCCATCCGCCGAAGGAGTATCCTGTCGCAATAGCTATATGCCATCACTCAGGCACGCTCCGTGCCTGGCCTTCAAGGACGAAGCCCCGTGCCCAGCCACCCGACCCGCCACACCATCGCCCGACAATGGCAGCTACTGAAACTGCTGCCCGACCGCCATCCCGGGATGAGCTCCACACAGTTGCAGGCCGCACTGGCCAGGGTCGGCCACAAGACCAGCAAACGTACCGTCGAGCGCGACCTCAATGAGTTGGCAACGCTGTTCCCGCTGCACTGCAACAGCAAGGGCATGCCCTATGGCTGGTACTGGCAGCCTGGCCTGAGCCTGGATGCCGCCCAACAGTTGCAGCCGGATGTACTCAGCCCTTCGCAACAGATCGAACTGCAAGCCTGGGTCGACGATGGCCTCGCCCGTCGCTTGGAAGACCAGCCACTCTCCGAAGACATGCGCCTGGCCCCCCACGACAATGGCGGCGCGATGCTCGCGGCCACGGTCGAAGACAGCCGGGCGCTGATGGGCTGGCTGCTCTCCCAGGCCGGCTCGATCCGGGTCAAGGCGCCAGAAACGCTGCGCGTGTCGATGGTCGAACAGCTGCGCCAGAGCCTGGCCCTGAACGACGACGGTTATTGACCGGCAGGCAAAAGTCATTGTCCCCCGGGCCGCTTTTTCCCCACCGCGGCCCTGCCCAGAATGCGCTCCTGACAACGCTTCACCTTCAGGAGAATTCGATGAACCGCTGCAAGCCCCTGCTGCTCGCTGCTGCCCTGGCGAGCACCGCCCAGGCCACCCTGGCCGCCGACTGGCAGGCCTCGCCTTATGGCAGGCAGGACGAGATCGGCGCCGCCAACCTGCTCACACCCGAGGTGGTGAAACAGGCCGTGAGCCTGGTCAAGACCGGCAAGACCTACCCCCTGGCAGTACCCGTCAGCAAAGACCTGCCGGCCTTCCGCCATCGCAGCTTCCACCTGTACAACATCCAGCCCGGTGAACAGGCCGGCCAGACTCTGGGCCGCAACAAATTTACCTTCAACGACGAACTGGTCAACGGCTGGACCGGCGTCGGCACGCAGCTCAACGGCATCGGCCATATCGGTATCGACAACGTCTACTACAACGGCAACAAGGCGGCCGATTTCGTCACCGTCGAAGGCGTGATCAAGCTGGGCGTGGAAAAGGTGCCGCCGATGGTCACCCGCGGCGTGGTGCTGGACATGACCGCCCACTACGGCAAGGCCATCGTCCCCGGTGGCACCGCGTTCAGTGTCGACGACATCAAGGCCGTGCTGAAGAACGAAGGCATCACCCTGCGCAAGGGCGATGTGGTGCTGTTCAACACCGGCTGGCTGGAGTTGATCGGCAAAGACAACCAGCAGTTCCTCGCCACCGAGCCTGGCATCGACCTGGCGGCCGCCGAGTGGCTGGCGGACCAGGGCATCGTCGCCTTCGGCGGGGATACCTGGGCTTCGGAGGTGTACCCGAATCCGACCGGTGAAGAATTCCCGGTCAACCAGTTCATGCTGGCCAAGCGAGGGATCTACAACCTGGAACTGATCGACACCCGCGCGTTGGTCAAAGACAAAGCCTTCGAGTTCCTGTTCGTGCTGGGGCAGCCGTTGTACAAGGGCTCGACCCAGGTCAACATCAACCCGGTGGCTATCCACTGACTCGAAGCAGTGAAACGTCATACAGCATGAGCCGTACAGCCTTACGGTGATGTACCTGCAGCTTGACTAGCATCGGCGCTCCCTTGATCAAGCGAGTGCCTTCACCATGCTTCTGACCCGCCCCAACTGCGCTGCGTTGACGCTGCTGTGCGCAACTGTTCTTGCGAGCCCTGCGCTGCTCGCCATGCCCCTGACCCGCGATAACGGCGCTGCAGTCGGTGACAACCAGCACTCCCAGACTGCCGGTGCCACTGGCCCGACCTTGCTGCAGGATGTGCAACTGATTCAGAAACTCCAGCGCTTCGACCGCGAACGCATCCCCGAACGCGTGGTGCACGCCCGCGGCACCGGCGCCCATGGCGAGTTCACCGCGTCCGAAGACTTGTCGGCGCTGACCATGGCGCCGCTGTTCACCCCCGGCGAGAAGACCCCGGTGTTCGTGCGCTTCTCGTCGGTGGTGCATGGCCTGCACTCGCCGGAAACCCTGCGCGACCCGCGAGGCTTCGCCACCCGCTTCTACACCTCGACGGGCAACTGGGACCTGGTGGGCAACAACTTCCCTACGTTCTTCATCCGCGACGCCATCAAGTTCCCGGACTTGGTCCATGCCTTCAAGCCCGACCCTCGCAACAACCTGGGCAATGATGCCCGGCGCTTCGACCTGCTCTCGCACATGCCGGAGGCCACCCGCACCCTGACCCTGCTGTACTCCAACGAAGGCACCCCTAAAAGCTATCGGCACATGGATGGCAACAGTGTGCATGCCTACAAGTTCGTCAATGCCAAAGGTGAACCCACCTACGTGAAGTTCCGCTGGAAGAGCCTGCAAGGCCAGGAAAACCTCGACCCCAAAGCTGTGGAGCAGATCCAGGGCAAAAGCTTCAGCCACATGACCGAGGACCTGGTAAGCGCCATTGCCCGTGGCGACTATCCCAAGTGGGACCTCTACATTCAGACCCTGCGACCAGAGCAGCTGGCAAGCTTCGACATCGACCCGCTGGACGCCACCAAGGTCTGGCCGCAAGTGCCTGAGCGTCGGGTGGGGCAGATGGTGCTCAATCGCAATGTCGGCAACTTCTTCCAGGAAACCGAACAGGTCGCCCTGGCGCCTTCCAACCTGATCAAGGGTATAGAGCCCTCCGAAGACCGCTTGCTGCAGGGCCGGCTCTTCTCCTATGCCGACACCCAGATGTACCGGGTCGGCGCCAACGCTGGCAGCCTGCCGATCAACCAGCCGCGAGCGGCCGTCAACAATGGCAACCAGGATGGCGCACTCAACCCCAACCGCACCCGTGACATGGTCAACTACCAGCCCAGCCGCCTGCAGCCACGCAGCACCACCGAGTCTGCGCGCTACACCCAGCTGGCCTTGAGCGGCACGACCCAGCAACAGGGCATCACCCGCGAACAGAACTTCAAGCAGGCCGGTGACCTTTACCGCGCTTACTCGAAAAGCGAGCAGCACGACCTGGTCAACAGCTTTGGCCAATCTTTGGCTGTTGCCGATGAGCAGAGCAAGCACATCATGCTGTCGTTCCTTTACAAGGCCGATGCCGAGTACGGGACGAGGGTTGCAAAAATTGCAAAGGGTGACTTGAAACGGGTCAAGGCGCTGGCAGCCGACCTGCAAGACTGAGGTTGGCAAGCCCGGCCAACCTGGCCCGATAGCTGCCCGGGCTCTGCCCGGTCCACTTCTTGAATGCCCGGTGAAACGCACTGGGCTCCTGGAAGCCGGCCTGCTCGGCAATCTCGGCGATGCTCAACGTGCCTTCGCGCAAATGCTCGAAGGCCATCGCGCGGCGGACTTCATCCTTGATCTGCTGATACGACCGCCCTTCACGCTCCAGCTGGCGGCGGAAAGTACTGGCACTGATCCCCTGCTGCTCGGCCATGGCCGCCAAGGTCGGCCATTGCCCATAACGGCGGGCGCGCAAATGCCGATAGACCTCGGCAACCAGGCCATTCTGATTGCGAAAGCGGATCACCAGGCCCTGTGGCGCACTGCGCAGGAAGGTTTTCAGGCCCGCCAGGTCCTGCACCACCGGCAAGCGCAGCCAGGCACTGTCGAACTCGACCTCGGTGCGCCCGCTACCCAGGCGCAGGTCAGGCCCCCACAACAACGGGTCATCGTCCTGGGCCGGGCGTGCCACCGCCAGTTCGGTGCGATCAATGGCGATGCGCCGCCCGGCCAGCCAGCACAGCAGGCCGATCATCAGCACCAGGTAGGTTTCCTCGGCGTACACCCGAGTCAGCGGGTCGGCGATCGCCGACTGAACACTGATCACCGCACGTCCACCGCGCAACGTGAGGTTTCCGCGCAGGTCGCGCAGGAACAGGGCGAAACTGCTCATGCACTGGCGCAGGGCTTTTTCCAGGTTCGGTTCCTGGATCAAGCCACGGCAGATCAGGGCAAAGCTGCCCAGCGGCATGCCATGGCTGTCGAGGCGAAAGAACTCATCGTCCAGCAGCTCGATCAGCTCCAGCCACAATCGCGCGAATGCCTTGGCCGGCACCCGTGCCTGGGGCTGACCGAGCACGGCCGGGTCGATGCCCACGCCGCGCAGCCGCCCCTCGAGCACCTCGGGCTGCTCGCGCAAGGCATGCAGCATGGCATTGAGAAAGTACACCGCGACCGAATCGCTATCGCGCATGGCGGAATTCACTGTCTATGCTGAGTGGCAAAAAATGCCAGGTTGACTGAACAGATCCGGCATAGGCTGCAAGGGAGCCTTTGCCTAGACTCGGACCCACCTCGGGATCGCCGGCCATTCTCGCAGAGCCTGGCCTGCTCCCGCCATGCCTTCGCAATCGGAGCCTCTATGAGCAGCGCAGAAATCTATGTCGTCAGTGCCGTCCGTACCGCCATCGGTGGTTTCGGTGGTGCCCTCAAGGACCTGCCACTGGCCGATCTGGCCACCGCCGTGACCCGCGCCGCCATCGAACGTTCGGGCGTGTCTGCCGAGCAGATCGGCCATGTGGTAATGGCCAACGTCATCCCTACCGAAGCACGCGACGCCTACCTGTCGCGGGTGGCGGCCATGAACGCCGGCATCCCCAAGGAAACCCCGGCCTTCAACGTCAACCGCCTGTGCGGTTCGGGCCTGCAGGCCATCGTCTCGGCCGCGCAGTGCCTGCTGCTGGGTGACGCCGAAGTGGCCCTGGCCGCCGGTGCCGAGTCCATGAGCCGTGGCCCGTACCTGCTGCCACAGGCTCGCTGGGGCGCGCGCATGGGGGATCTGCAAGGCATCGACTACACCGTCGGCGTTTTGCACGACCCGTTCGAGCACTTCCACATGGGCATCACCGCGGAAAATGTTGCCGCCCAGCAGGGCATCAGCCGCGAAATGCAGGACGAACTGGCCCTGACCAGCCAGCGCCGCGCCGCCCGTGCCCAGGCCGAAGGCCGCTTCGACAGCCAGATCGTGCCGATTGAACTGAAAACCCGCAAAGGCACCGTGCAGTTCGCCGTCGACGAGCACGTGCGTGCCGATGTGACGGCCGAGCAGCTGGCCGGCATGAAAACCGTGTTCAAGAAGGACGGTACCGTCACCGCCGGCAACGCCAGCGGCATCAACGATGGCGCCGCCGGCCTGGTGCTGGCCACCGGTGACGCCGTGCGCCGCCTGGGCCTGAAGCCACTGGCGCGGCTGGTGGCCTACGCCCACGCTGGCGTCGAGCCGGAACTGATGGGCCTTGGCCCGATCCCGGCGACCCGCAAGGTGCTGGAAAAGGCCGGCTTGAGCGTCAACGACCTGGACGTGATCGAGTCCAACGAAGCGTTCGCCGCCCAAGCCTGCGCCGTGGCCCGCGAACTCGGCTTCGATCCGGAGAAAGTCAACCCGAACGGCTCGGGCATTTCCCTCGGCCACCCGGTCGGTGCCACCGGGGCGATCATCGCCACCAAGGCCATCCACGAACTGCAGCGCATCCAGGGCCGCTACGCGCTGGCCACCATGTGCATCGGTGGCGGCCAGGGCATTGCCGTGGTCTTCGAGCGCGTCTGAGGGGGCTGAAACATGACGATTGAACAGATTGCCGTGATTGGCGCCGGCACCATGGGCAACGGTATCGCCCAAGTGTGCGCGGTGGCCGGCTACCAGGTCCTGCTGGTAGACGTCTCCGACGCCGCGCTGGAGCGTGGCGTGGCCACCTTGAGCAAGAACCTGGAGCGCCAGGTGAGCAAGGGCACGCTCGACGCCGAGCGCGCCGAAGCGGCAAAAACCCGCATCCGCACCAGCACCGACTACGCCCAACTGGGTAGCGCGCAGCTGGTGATCGAAGCCGCCACCGAGAGCCTGCAGCTCAAGCAGCGCATTCTTCAGCAGGTGGCGGCCAACGTCGCGGCCGACTGCCTGATCGCCACCAACACTTCGTCGCTGTCGGTGACCCAGCTGGCAGCCAGCATCGAGCACCCGCAGCGCTTCATTGGCGTGCACTTCTTCAACCCGGTGCCGATGATGGCCCTGGTCGAAATCATCCGCGGCCTTCAGACCAGCGACAGCACCTATGCCCAGGCGCTGGTGGTCACTGAAAAGCTTGGCAAGACGCCGATCACCGCCGGCAACCGCCCAGGCTTCGTGGTCAACCGCATCCTGGTGCCGATGATCAACGAAGCGATCTTCGTGCGCCAGGAAGGCCTGGCCAGTGCCGAGGACATCGACACCGGCATGCGCCTAGGCTGCAACCAGCCGATCGGCCCGCTGGCCCTGGCCGACCTCATCGGCCTGGACACCCTGCTGGCAATCATGGAGGCCTTCCATGAAGGCTTCAGCGACAGCAAGTACCGCCCTGCCCCGCTGCTCAAGGAAATGGTCGCGGCCGGATGGCTGGGGCGCAAGAGCGGCCGTGGTTTCTTCACCTACTGAGGAGTGCACGCCATGCCCCCGGTCAATGCCGCCATGCGCTGTGCCAACTTCGAGGAGCGACGTGACCGGGCCATGGCACTGTTCGCCGAAAAGGGCTTTGGCCAGGTCAGCATGCGCGAGCTGGCAGCGCATGTGGGCCTGACCGCCGGCTCCCTGTATCACCATTTCCCCAGCAAGCAGGACCTGCTGTTCGACCTGATCGAGGAGTTGTACGAAGAGCTGCAGGCGACCCTGGAACAGGGACGGCGGGCAATGGCACGTGGGGGGTCGGCGTTGAACTGCCTGATTGCCGCGCACTGGCAGTTGCATGCCGAGCGGCCCATGCAGTTTCGCCTGGCCGAACGCGACTTGTGCTGCTTGAGCGAGCAGCAGCAGGTGCACCTGGGGTTGCTGCGCAAGCGCTATGAAGCGGGGTTGCTGCGCCTGATCGCGCCGCGGGCGACTTTGCAGGGGGAAGCACTGGTGGCGACGGCGCATGTCGTGGCGACCTTGCTCAACCAGTTGCCGGGGATGCTCAAGGGCTTGCCTGAGCAACAAGGGCTCGGGTTGATGGAGAGCCTGTTGGTCGGCGGGATCGAGCGGACCCTAACGTAACGCACGGTCATTTCAGGCGCGGCCTTGCGTGGCCCTTTCGCCACACAAGGCCGCTCCCACGAAGATATCGCTCTGCCTGCAGCAGTCAGCGCAGCAGCGCCTGGATCTGCTCGTGCAGGGTGTCGAGGTCGAACGGCTTGGCCAGGATCGGTGCCTTGCGGGCGATCGGGCTGCCGGACTCAAGGATTTCCGCCGGGTAGCCGCTGATGAAGATCACCTTCAGGTCCGGCCGCAGCTTCACCGCAGGCTCGGCGATTTCCACCCCGGAAATGCCACCCGGCAAGCGGAAATCGGTCACCATCAGGTCCAGGTGCGGCTTGCTCGCCAGGATGGCAAACGCCTGCTCACCGTCTTCAGCCACCAGCACGTGGTAGCCCTCACCCGCCAGGTAATCGCGCAGGATCATCCGGATCGCCGGTTCATCCTCGACCACCAGTACTACATCTTGTGCATCTTCACTCATGATAACGCCTTGAAATTCATACAGTTGGCCATCTGACCCCAGGCTTACGCGGAGGTTGCCCGCAGCTGGTCGTTTTGTTCGGTTTCGCCCGCCAGCGGCAGTTGCAGGCTGAACGTGGCACCCTTGCCCTCCTCGCTTTGCACCTCCAGACGCCCGCCATGGGCATGGACGATCTGCTCGGAGATATACAACCCCAGCCCCAGCCCGGCGCTAGCCTGCTGGGTGGCCACGCGCTCGAACTGCTGGAAGATACGTTGCTGGTTGGCAGCGCTGATACCGATCCCGTGGTCCTGCACCTGCACCCAGGCCATGCCGCCCTGCTCGAACACCCGCACCTGCACCGGCTGGCGCTCGCCATAGCGCAAAGCGTTGGACAACAGGTTGGCCAGCACTTGCTCAATGCGAAATTCGTCCCACTCGCCCTGCAAGGGCTCACAGCGCTGCAGCTCGATGTGCGTCTGCAAGGCCGTGGCCTGGGCCGCGAAGTTCTCCACCAGGCCGCGTACCAGCTGGCTCAGGTCGAACGCCTTGGGCCGCAGTGACAACTTGCCGGTGCGGATGCGCGACACATCGAGCATGTCCTCGATCAGGCGGATCAGGCTGTTGATCTGGCGCTCGTCACGCTCGACCATGGCCTGCAGCTTGTCGGGGCTGAACGCGTCGTGATTGCTGCGCGCCAGGTGCATCTTGCGCAACTGGGCTTCCAGGATCAGGCCATTGAGCGGCGTGCGTACTTCATGGGCAACGATCGACATGAAGTCGTCGCGCATGCGCACCGCATGCTCCAGCTCGCCACGCGCCACTTGCAGCTGGGCCAGCAGCAACTCCTGCTCCTGGCGGCTGCGCTCAAGCGCCTGCAACTGGCGATCCAGCACCTTGCGCTGGCGATACAGGTCGACGAACACCGACACCTTGCTCTTCACCGCCACGGTGTCGAGGGGCTTGTGCAGGAAGTCCACGGCGCCGCTCTCGTAGCCCTTGAAGGCATAGTTCATTTCGCGCCCGGCAGCGGTGACGAAGACGATCGGAATGTTGCGGGTCTTCTCCGTGCCACGCATCAGTTCGGCCAGCTCGAAGCCGTTCATGCCTGGCATCTGCACGTCGAGAATGGCCAGGGCGAACTCGTGCTCGAGCAACAGCGACAAGGCCGCTTCCGCCGACTGCGCCTGGTGCACCTCGCGGTCTTCACCCTGGATCAGGGCGGCGAGGGCCAGCAGGTTTTCCGGCAGGTCGTCGACGATCAGCAGTTTGGCAGTGGTGAGGCTTAGCATGCGCTGGGTTCCAGGGTAGCGAGCAATTGCCCGATACCGCTCAGAGAAAGGATAAGGTCAGGCGTGTGCAGGGCCAGGGCGGCCTCCGGCATCAGCGCCACCTGTGCGTCACGGGGGTCCTGGACCACGGTCCGGCCGCCGCTGTTCTTGATGTAGGCAAGCCCTTCGGCGCCATCTTCGTTGGCCCCGGTGAGCAGCACGCCGAGCAGCCCGGGGCCATAGGCATCGGCCGCCGAGGTAAAGAGAAAATCGATGGCCGGGCGCGAGAAATGCACCGGTTCTTCCTGGCTCAGTGACAGGCTGAGGTCGGCTTCCACCGACAAGTGATAGCCCGGCCCGGCCACGTAGATCTGCCCTGGGACAATGGCATCCTTGTCACAGGCCTGGCGCACCGGCCGCTGCAAGCGCCGTTGCAGCACCTCGGCCAGCTGGCTGTGGCGGTCGTCAGGCAGGTGCAGCACGCACAGCACCGGAATGGCGAAACCGGCAGGCAACGCACCGAGCACCGCGAACAGTGCCGTAACGCCGCCCGCCGAGGCGCCGATGACCACCGCGCGCACGCCGTTCATGATTTGCGGAAGATCCGTTCGGGTTTGACCAACGGCTCGAAACGCTCGCTATAGGCGGAAAAATCCACCGATTCCTTGCTGCCCAGCACCAGGAAACCACGGTGGCAGAGGGACTCGTGGAACAGGCCGAGGGCACGGTCCTGCAGTTCCTTGTTGAAGTAGATCAGCACGTTGCGGCAGGACACCAGCTGGGTTTCCGAGAACACACTGTCGGTGGCCAGGCTGTGGTCGGCAAAGGTCACGTTTTCGCGCAGGCTGCCGTCCATGATGGCGTTGCCGTAGGCGGCGGTGTAGTACTCGGCAAAGTCGCGGCGCCCGCCGGCCAGGCGGTAGTTTTCTTCGTACTCGCGCATGCTCTGCATCGAGTAGATACCCTGCTTGGCGCGGTCCAGCGAATGTGGGTTGATGTCGGTGGCATAAATGATGGTGCGTTCGAGCAGGCCCTCCTCGCGCAGCAGGATGGCCATCGAATACACCTCTTCACCGGTGCTGCAACCGGCAATCCACACCTTGATCGATGGCCAGGTGTGCAGCAGCGGCACCACTTCCTGGCGCAGCGCGAGGAAGTGGCCGGGGTCGCGGAACATCTCGCTGACCGGGATCGTCAGGTACTGCAGCAGCTGCATGAACATGCCCGGGTCGTGCAGCACCCGCTCCTGCAGCGCCGACACTGTAAGGCAGTCGAACTGGCGGAGCGCATGCAGGACCCGGCGCTTGATCGACGCGCCGGAGTAGTTGCGAAAATCGTAGCTGTACTTGAGGTAGATCGCCTCGATCAGCAGCCGGATCTCGATGTCGGTGTTGCGCTCGCTAGTCAAATTCGCTCCAGTTGCGGTAGCCACACACGGATCAACGAGAACAGGCGGTCCAGGTCGATCGGTTTGGCCAGGTAATCATTGGCGCCGGCCTGCAGGCAACGCTGCTGGTCGTCCTTCATCGCCTTGGCAGTCACGGCGATGATCGGCAGCTTGCGCCAGCGCGGCTGCTGACGGATCAGGCGGGTGGCCTCGAAGCCGTCCATCTCCGGCATCATCACGTCCATCAGCACCAGGTCGATGTCATCGTGCTGCTCCAGGCGCTCGATGGCTTCGCGCCCGTTGCGGCCGATCTCGACGATCGCGCCCTTGTGCTCCAGGGCACTGGTCAGGGCGAAGATGTTACGCACATCGTCGTCTACCAGCAGCACCTTGCGCCCTTCGAAGACCTTGTCGCGGCTGCGCGCGGTCTTGAGCATGCGCTGGCGTTCATGGGACAGCTGCGATTCCACTTTGTGCAGGAACAGCGTCACTTCATCGAGCAGGCGCTCTGGCGAGCGCGCGCCCTTGATGATGATCGAGCGCGAATACTTGAGCAGGTCGGCCTCCTCCTCGCGGGTGAGGTTGCGCCCGGTGTAGACGATCACCGGCGGGAACGAGCGGATATCCTCGGCGGTCATGCGCTTGAGCAACTCGTTGCCGAGCATGTCGGGCAGCTTGAGGTCGATGATCATGCAGTCGTAGATATTTTCGCGCAGCAGCGCCAGGGCGTCCTGGGCCATGGCCACGGCAGTGATCTCGACATCATCGTCGCCGATCAGGCGGGCGATGCTCTCGCGCTGCAGGTCGTCGTCTTCCACCAGCAGGATGTGCTTGAGCTTCTGGGTCAGCTTGGCTTCCAGGCGGGCGAAGACTTCCTTGAGCTCCTCACGGCTGGTTGGCTTGACCGCATAGCCCACCGCGCCCATGTGCATGGCCGCCTCTACCCGGTCTTCCACCGAGATGATGTGCACCGGGATATGCCGGGTGGCGGCCTGCTCCTTGAGGCGCTGCAGCACGGTCAGCCCGGAATGGTCGGGCAGGCGCATGTCCAGCAGGATGGCGTCGGGAATGTACTGTTCGGCCAGCTCGAAGCCCTCATCGGCGCACGGCGCCACCAGGCAGCTGTAACCCAGTTCGTGCGCCAGGTCGTAGAGAATGCGGGCGAAATTGGGCTCGTCTTCGACCACCAGGATGCAGCGGTTGCCAAACGGGGCGCGCTCGCGGTCATCACTGAAAGCCGGCGCCGGGCGCTTGGACACTGCAGGCGCGGCAATCGACGGCGCCGGCGGCAAGCTGTCGACCGCGGGCCGCAGGCTGAGCGCTTCGATCTCCTCACCCTGCGACTCGTAGCGCTCGGGCATGAACAGGCTGAACACACTGCCCTGTCCGGGGCTGCTGTCGACGGTGATCTGCCCACCAAGCAGATGCGCCAGGTCGCGCGAGATCGACAGGCCCAGGCCGGTGCCGCCGTAGCGGCGGTTGCTGGTGCCATCGACCTGGTGGAAGGCGCCGAAAATCGCCTGCTGCTGGTCGGCGGCAATGCCGATGCCACTGTCGCGCACCGAGAAGATGATGCCACTGCCGGCCTGGTAGCCGATGTTCAGGCTCACCTGGCCACGCTCGGTGAACTTGATGGCGTTGGACAGCAGGTTCTTGAGAATCTGCTCCAGGCGCTGGCGGTCGGTGAACAAAGTGGCTGGCACCTGTGCTTCGACCGTGACGTCAAAGCCCAGGCCCTTGTGCTCGGCCAGCGGCAGGAACATGCCGCGCAGGCCTTCGACCAGGCGCTCGAGCTGTGTGCTTTCGGGGCGCACTTCGAGCTTGCCGGCCTCGACCTTGGCGATGTCGAGAATGTCGTTGATCAGGTTCAGCAAGTCGTTGCCAGCGGAATAGATGGATTCGGCGAACTTGACCTGCTCGGCACTGAGGTTGCCCTCGCCGTTCTCGGCCAGCAGCTTGGCCAGGATCAGCGAGCTGTTGAGCGGTGTGCGCAGCTCGTGGGACATGTTGGCGAGGAATTCGGACTTGTACTTGCTCGAGCGCTGCAGGTCGTCGGCACGGGCCTGCAGTTCTTCCTGAGCCTGGCTGAGTTCGTCGTTCTTGCGGTCCAGGGCGTCGGTGCGTTCGGACAACTGTTCGTTGGTCTGTTCAAGTTCCGCCTGCTGGGTTTCCAGATGCGCCTGGGACTCCTTGAGCACCCGCGATTGCTCTTCGAGTTCTTCGTTGGCGGTCTTGAGTTCTTCCTGCTGCACCTGCAGTTCTTCGTTGAGTTGCTGGGTTTCGGCCAGCACTTCCTGCAGGCGTTGGCGGTAGCGGGCGCTTTCGATGGAGGTGCCGAGGTTTTCACTCACCCGCTCCATCAGCTCGTCGTCGCGGTCCTGCAGCGGACGCAGAAAACCGAGTTCGAGCACGCCGTTGATCTGCCCGTCGTTACGCGCAGGCATCAGCAAGGCCCCACGCGGCAGGCCGTCGCCAAGGCCCGAGCTGAGCCGGTAGTAATCCTGCGGCAGGTCGTCCAGGCGCAACAGGCGCCCTTCGCGCACGGCCTGGGCCAGCAAACCATCGTGGTCACCCAGCACCTGCTGGCGGGCCTGTTCTTCGCTGCTCAGGCCATAGCTGGCCACCCGCACCAGGCGGCCATGTTCGTCGCGCACGTAGAGCGCACCGACCACACTGCCCAGGTAGCTGGCGAAGAAGCGCAGGATATTGTCGCCAAGCATTGGCAAGGTCAGCTGGCCCAGCACCTGCTCGGCCAGTTGCGTCTGACCATTGCGCAGCCAGGCCTGGCGCTCCAGGCGCTCGGCGGCGCGCTGCTGAGCCTGAAGGTTTTCGGTGTAGCTGGCCGACAGTGCCAACAGGTCACGGCGGCCAAGGTAGGCGAGCAAGGCGCTGAGGCCGACAATCAATAGCACAAACACGGAAATGGCAGTGACGGTGACCGTGCTGACCTTCTCGGTGCGCGCCATGCGCAACTGTTGTTCGGTGGCGATCAGGCCGTCGAACTCCTTGCGTATTTCGTCGGTGATGCGCTTACCACGGCCATTGCCGACCGAGGCGCGGTAGTCGCCACCGCCGCGGCGCTGGCTGATCATCTCGCCACCAAAGTCGTTCCAGGCGCTCTGCAGGGCGATCAGCCGGTCGATCCGGTCGACCTGCTGCGGGTTGTCTTCGACCATCACGCGCAGGCTCTGCAGGCTGCTGAAGATGCGCGGCTTGGCCACCTCGTAAGGGTCGAGGAAGCGTTCCTCACCGGTGATCAGAAAACCGCGCATGCCGGTTTCCATGTCGATCGACAGCTTGACCGTTTCGTTGGCATTGCCGATCACCCGATCGGTGTGCTCGACCCATTGCATGGCCGAAAGCAGGTAGTTGATCACCGCGACAAAGGCCACGGCGCCAAGCAGGCCTACTCCAAGGGGTAAGCCGATATTGCGGCTCAACAGCTTGCGGAAGCTTTGCTGGTCCATCGAGGCTGCTTGAATCATCTGAAAACGCCCGCGCGAAAAAAGTCCATTGAAAAGTGTGGCGGCTAAAGCCTGTTATTGTCTGCCGCTGCGCTCACCGGTCAACAGGCGAGTCTAACCCGCTTGGGCGGCTTCGGCAGGGCATTTAGCCAGTATTTGAAGGCAGAGTGTGAGAATCGTTCCATCGAAGTGCGACTGTCGGTATCCTCGGGAACTTCTGCTGCTGCCTGGCGCACAGAGTAGGAACATGACTTTTTCAACAGGGAACCCACCATGCACCTTCTGGTTGTCGAAGACGACGACATCGTCCGTATGCTGATGCTCGAAGTGCTCGATGAATTAGGCTACAGCACTATTGAAGCGGAAAATGCCACGGCGGCGCTGAAGATCATCGAGGATACCAGCCAGCAACTGGCTCTGTTGGTAACCGACGTGGGCCTGCCGGACATGCGCGGCGAAGAGCTGGCGGCCAAGGCCCGTGCGGCGCGGCCGTTGCTGCCGGTGATGTTTGCCAGCGGTTATGCCGAGAGTTTCGATGTGCCCGAGGGCATGCACCTGATTGGCAAGCCTTTCACCATCGACCAGTTGCGCGACAAGGTCTTGGAAATTCTGGGTACGCCTTGAGATCGGCGGCACCTGTTTCGCGGCTAAGGCCGCTTCTACAGGCCTGTTACATCCCTGTAGGAGCGGCTTCAGCCGCGAACAGGCCGGTACAGGCCGGTACAGGCACCCCACCTTACAGCTCCCGCCGCAGCAGGTAAGTATCCATGATCCACCCCATGCGCGCCCGCTCCCGCTCGCGCACCTCAAGAATCCGTGCCTTCACGGCCTGCAATGGCCCGGCGATGAGCACTTCATGCTCGGTGCCCAGGTAAGCGCCCCAGTAGATCACCAGCGCCGGGTCCTCCAGCGTGGCGAACGCGCATTGCCCATCGAGCATCACCACCACGTTGTCCACCTGCCCCTGCTCGGCCAAGCGCCGCCCTGGCAGCACAGTCAGCGGCTCGCCAATGCGATTGAGCGGAACCTGATGCCGCGCCGCCAGCGCCTGCACACTGCTGATGCCAGGGATCACCTGCAGGCGCACGTCCACCCCGCGTTCGCGGACCAGGTCAAGCATGCGCAAGGTGCTGTCGTACAGGCCCGGTTCACCCCATAGCAAGAAGGCGCCGATATCCTCGGCGCCCATCTCCTCACTGATCAACCGGGCGTACAGTGCGGCACGCTGGCGGTGCCAGTCGTGAACCGCGCCCGCATAATCCGCAGCCTCGGCATCACGCTGCGGGTCTGCGACCTGCACCAGGCGGTAGCCGCCCTCCGGCCGGTAGCGTTCAAGCATGGCCTTGCGCAGGCGCACCAGTTCATCCTTGCCAGCACCTTTGTCGAGCACGAAGAACAGCGTGGCGCTGCGCAATGCCTCGACCGCCTCAACGGTGATCTGGCGTGGGTCGCCCGGGCCAATGCCGATCAACAGCAAGTCTTTCATGGCACCGCCCGGCCTGTGATTAGAGAATAGAGAAGTTATAGCTGACGATGACCCGGGTCTCGTCCATGTCACGCGCCCACTTCTCATAGTTGCTGCGGTAGGTGGAGTTGCGCAGGCGCACGCTGACATCCTTGAAGGTACCGCTTTGTATCTGGTACTTGAGTTCGGTGTCGCGTTCCCATTCCTTGCCTTCGGCATTGCTGCCTGGGACCTTGATGTGGTCACCGTTGATGTAGCGGGTAAAGAAGCTCAGGCCAGGCACGCCGAGGGCTTTGAAATCGTAGTCGTAGCGCAACTGCCAGGAGCGTTCCTGGGCGGCGGCGAAGTCGTTGACCTGGGCGTAGTTGACCAGGTACGGGTTGCTGCCATCGAGGTACGGCATGGCGCTCTCACCGTACATGCGCTGCCAGCCGGCGCTGATCTTGTGCCCGCCCAGGCTGTAGCCGAGCATGCCGCTGAAGGCACGGTGGTCGATCTCGCCGGCGCGGGCGTTGCCGATGTCATCGCTCTTGATCAGGCGCAGGTCTGCCGACAGGCTACCGACCGCGAGTGGCTGGCTGGCGACCAGGCCAAGGAAATGCTGGCGGTAGATGTTTTCCAGTTTGGCGACCTGATACTGGGCACTGATCCGGTCGTTGAAACGGTAGTCCACCCCAGCCAGGTCGAAGTGATCGGCTTCGATACCGCAGGCATAGCGCTTGTTCTTGCAATGCACGCGAATGTCCTGACGATCAGTGGAGTCACGCGCGGTGTACTTGTTCAAGCGGGCCACGGTGAACTTCAGGTCGCGTACTTCTTCGGAGGTCAGCATTGCGCCGTGGAACAGGGTCGGCAACAGGCGACCATCGTTGTATTTCAACAACGGTACATCCGGCATCATCGAGCCGTACTTCAGTACCGTGTTGGACACCTTGACCTTGGCCGCCAGGCCCATCTTCGCGTATTGGTCGGCAGAGTGACGTGGGTCGTGCCCGGAAGACGGCAGCAAACCACTGTTACTGTCGGACGGGCTGGAGTCGAGCTTCAAACCGAACATGCCCAGTGCATCCACACCGAAGCCGACCGGGCCCTGGGTATAACCCGACTGCACATTGAGAATGAAGCCTTGCGCCCACTCTTCACGTTTTGACGCACCCTGGCTGGAACTGCTGTGGCCGTCACGGAAATCCCGGTTGAAATAGACAGTGCGTGCTTCGACCTTGGCACGCGTGTCTTCAAGAAAACCGGCGGCCTGGGCATGCGCGCCGGTACACAACAGGAACAGGCCGGCAACACGGCGCCCGGGGGCGAGAGGAAGGGGGGAAAACATGCGCAGGAACATCCACAAGAAAGGCGAAAAAACAAATCATGACGCACCTGCGTCACGCGAATGCGTCGCGGCCGAACTTACGCCGACCATCATCTGAAATCATCGCTCAAACGCTCTGGGCCGGGCCATTGGACCATGGTCTAGAACCTCTGCCAGGCGCGCCGAAAAACGCATCAATTACTGCTCGGAAAACTTGGAAAGTTCCCGTCTTACTTATAAAAAGTTTGCGGTTTACCGAATTCCTGCAAGTGTCTACACTCGATGTCAGCGAACAGCTTTACCCACCCGCGTGGCCGGCGTTTAGTCTTATCAATGTTCGTCACGCCCTGCCACCGAAGACGTACAGGAGTGATTACAGTGTCCAGACTTGCAGAGTTTCGTGCTGCCGAAAAAGCGCTCCAGGAACAGATGGCACAACTGGAAGCGCTGAAAAAGGATGCCGGCCTCAAACGCGAAATCGAATTCGAGCAGAAACTAGTCGGCCTGATGAAAAGCTATGACAAAAGTCTGCGCGATATCATCGCCATCCTCGACCCGAAGGCGGTTACCCGCGGCACCGCCAGTGCACCGAAACAGCAGCGTCGCCCGCGCGTGGTGAAAGTCTACGAAAACCCGCACAGCGGCGAGCTGATCGAGACCAAAGGCGGCAACCACCGCGGCCTCAAGGCCTGGAAAGAACAGTACGGGGCCGCTACCGTGGAAAGCTGGGTGCGCTGATGAAACTTCAACGCCCACTTCACACTTTTTTCACAAGGACTGCAGCAGTATCGAGACAGCTAAAGGACTAGCGACCCCATCACGCGCCCGCACATGCGGGCCTCTAATTCCAGCGCCCTGCTCCCCTCGAGCAGGGCGCTTTCATTTGCGCAAACGCTTCACTGCCGTATCATGGCCCTCCTGTCTGTTTCGCTGGCACCTGTAGCCGGCCCCGTCTCTGGAGTACCCATGAGCCTGCACGATCTGCAAACCCTGCCTGGCGTTACCGCGCAGCCAGACGCTGCCACCGCCCAGTTCGTCTTCAACCACACCATGCTGCGGGTCAAGGACATCGAGAAGTCGCTGGACTTCTACACCCGCGTGCTGGGCTTCCGCCTGGTCGACAAGCGTGACTTCCCTGAAGCTGCCTTCAGCCTGTACTTCCTGGCCCTGGTCGACCCGGCGCAGATCCCTGCCGACGACGCCGCGCGCCACCAGTGGATGAAGTCGATCCCGGGCGTGCTGGAGCTGACCCACAACCACGGCACCGAGAACGACGCCGAGTTCGCCTACCACAACGGCAACACCGACCCCCGCGGCTTTGGCCACATCTGCATTTCGGTGCCGGACGTGCGTGTTGCCTGCGCCCGCTTCGAAGAGCTGAACGTACCGTTCCAGAAGCGCCTGCAGGACGGCCGCATGAACCACCTGGCCTTCGTCAAGGACCCGGACGGTTACTGGGTGGAAGTGATCCAGCCAACCGAACTGAAAGGCTGACAGCCGCAGTTCGCACTCGTCGGGGCGGGAACTCCTGGCCCCTTGCTGTGGTATATGAAGGTAAGCGCTTCACATGCCACAGCGAGGTACAGGACGATGCAATCTCTTCACTGTGAATACCGCGACCACACCATCACCGCCAGCGTGATGCCCCACCCCGACTCCCCCCTGCCTTATGCCGCCGGCTGCCTGATCACCGACCCCCAGGGGCACACCAGCAGGCGCATGGCCATGCCGATGAAGTTCTTCTCGGACCTTGAGAATGCTCAGCATGTGTCGCTGGCCCATGGCCGGGCATTGGTGGACGAGCAGCTGGACAAAGGACACAAAGCCTTCTGAAGACCTGCGCGAGAGCTGAATGAGCGGCCTCGTGTCGCGAAAGGGCTGCTCTGCAGCCCGCTCGCGACACAAGGCCGCTCATTCAGGAGATCGCGTTAATCAGACATTTCGCGCATAAGCTACAGCCGCTTCAACCTGTTCACGGCTCGGCCGTACCCCCGTGTACAGCACGAACTGCTCCAATGCCTGCAACGCGATCACGTCCAGCCCGGTAATCACCGGTTTGCCCAGCGCCTCTGCCCGCTGGATCAATGGCGTGCGCGCTGGCATCGCCACCACATCAAATACCCGCTCGGCCGCCGCAATGGCGTTCTCGCTGAAGGCCAGCACCTCGGCCTCTGGCCCGCCGGCCATGCCGATTGGTGTCACGTTCACCAGCATCGGCGGGCACAGGTCGCCCAGTTCGGCCAGCCAGCGATACCCGCAAACGTCCGCCAGCTGCCGCCCGGCCTGTTCGTTGCGGGCAACGATGATGCCCTCGCGGAACCCGGCATCGCGCAGGGCACTGGCCACTGCCTTGGCCATGCCACCGCTGCCGCGCAAGGCAAAGGCGGTGGCAGGGTCGACCTGGTGCGCCTCAAGCAGTTGCCGCACGGCCAGGTAATCGGTGTTGTAGGCCTTCAGGTGGCCAGCGTTGTTGACCAGGGTGTTGACCGACTCGATCGCCGCTGCCGACGGGTCGACTTCATCGACCAGGGCCATGCAGGCTTCCTTGTACGGCATCGACACGCCACAGCCGCGAATGCCCAGCGCGCGAATGCCTGCAACGGCTGCCGGCAGGTCGTCGGTGGTCATGGCCTTGTAGTAATAGTCAAGGCCCAGCTGCTGATAGAGGTGATTATGAAAACGCACGCCAAAGGTGCCAGGCCGCCCGGCCAGGGATATGCACAGCACGGTATCTCTGCTGGGAGTTGTCGCCATAACCTGCTCCTTTTTCATAACTGAATCGTTTGTGCAGCCTAGCAGACACAACCACTGGTCGTCCCTTACACAACCTTTACCGTTCCCCTGTGCTCGCCTTACAGAGACCGAAGTCATAGTAATAAGGCCCCAAGCGCGGGGTTATCTTGCGAGGAAGTCTCATGAACCGTCATCTTCCCGGAATCGCCCTGCTGGTCGGTGCCCTGGCCATCAGCGGGCAAGCCTCTGCCCATGGTGGCGGCGGGCATGGCTGGTATGGCCCAGGCCCACTGGTCGGCGCGGCCGTGGTCGGGGCCGTGGTCGGGGCGACGGTGTATGGCGGCCGCGACCGCACCGTCTATGTCGAGCGCCAGCCAGCCTACTATGGGCCACCGCCCGTGTATGTGCAGGCCCCGCCGCAGCCGGTGTACTACCAACCGTACTACGTGCCGGCACCGCCGCCGCCGGCGTACCGCCCCTATTATGGCCCGCCACCTGTGTATTACGGCCCGCCACGCTGGTAATCGTTGATAAAACTGATGAGCACTATTGAGCGAGTTGATTTCAAACCGTACCGGCTGCTGCGTAAGGTAGGGCCATGTTTCACAGGAGGTCCCCATGGCCACTATCCAGATCATGTCCGTCGTCGGCACTGCCGTCCCCGTCACCCTGCGCGAGCAAGGCCTGCTGGCCTGCTGGTACCTGGTAAGCAATGGAGAGGCTGTCAGCGGCCCGCTGGCCACACGAGCCTCGGCCCAGGCCTTGGCTGAACAGCTTCAGGCCGCTTGCCTGATTGCTTGACCGAATGTGTTGTGCGTTGCTCCCGACGCCTCTTCTGACCCGCCTCTGGCGGGTCTTTTTTTGCTTGGGCGAACCGACGAACGGAGACAGGAAAACCGATACAGCATGAAGCTTTTTTCATTTCTGTGAGTCGACTCAACGAGCAATCGACAGGCGTTCAGCCATACTCCAGAATGCATCGGTTTTTTGGGGGAAAACCCTTGCACAGCCAACGACATACCAACTTTTAGTGAGCCTCAACGTGAAAACATCCCTGTCCATCCTCAGCCTGCTGCTGTTGCTCACAGGTACTGCGACCCTTCCGTCGACCGCTGCTGCACAACCCCCAGCTCAGGTCCAACGCGACCCGTCCAAGCTGCACCTGGCGTCTGGCAGCGCCCTGCTGATCGACCTGAATACCAACCAGGAACTGTATTCGAGCCACGCCGATCGCGTGGTGCCCATTGCCTCGGTGACCAAACTGATGACAGCGATGGTGGTGCTGGATGCCAAGCTGCCCATGGATGAGATGCTCACCATGACCATCGCCAACAACCCGGACATGAAAGGGGTGTACTCGCGCGTGCGCCTGGGCAGCGAGTTGAACCGCCGGGAAACCCTGCTGATTACCCTGATGTCGTCGGAAAACCGCGCTGCCACCACCCTGGCCAATCATTACCCGGGCGGCTACCCGGCCTTCATCAAGGCGATGAACGCCAAGGCCCGCAGCCTGGGCATGGCGCACACCCGCTATGTCGAGCCGACCGGCCTGTCGACGCAGAACGTCTCCACCGCCCACGACCTCGCCAAGTTGCTGATGGCATCGCGCAAGTACCCGATGCTGAGCGCGCTGTCGACCACCCGCGAGAAGACCGTGGCCTTCCGCAAGCCGAACTACACCCTGGGCTTCCGTAACACCGACCACCTGGTGAACAAGAGCAACTGGGACATCAGCCTGACCAAGACCGGTTTCACCAACGAGGCCGGCCACTGCCTGGTGCTGCTGACCAAGATGGACAACCGCCCGGTAGCCATGGTGATCCTCGATGCCTTCGGCAAGTACACCCACTTCGCCGATGCCACCCGCATGCGCCAGTGGCTGGAAACCGGTGCGACCAAGCCGGCACCGGCAGTAGCCATGCAGTACAAGGCGGACAAGCACAGCAAGGGACGCCTGGCTTCGGAGTAACCTGAAGCCTGCAGATTGCCTGTGGGAGCGGCGGTTCGGCGCCCCGACTTGCCCGCGAGCACCGGCCACGCCGGTGCCATGCCCTGCAGGCCGGTGCGGCAGGCCTCAGGCCTGGGTGTTTACCACCCCGCCGGCGCTGCTGCCACCGGTCTCCTGCAGCGCTTCGAGCAATTGCCCGGTCGCCGTGATGATCTGCCCACTGAGGGTGGCGATGCTGGCCTGCTTGGCAGTGATTGCCGCCAGCTTGGTGGTGTCATCGCCCTTCTGCGCCATCAGGCTGGCCAATTGCCTTTGTTCTTCCGCCATCTGCTTCTGCAGGTTCTTGATCATCTCGCGCAGCTGCTTGATGTGCGCCGGCTCATCACTTTCGCTGCTGCCCTGAGCGCCACCCGCCGCCTGAGCCTGCCCGTCGCCGCGCACTTTCGACGTGTCGACCTGCAGCGTCGAGCTGCCGGCCTCGGTCTTGTCACTGTCGCCGGCCTGAAGGGTGCTGGCCGCCAGGGTCGAGGCGTTGCTGATGCTGACTGCTGCTATACCTACCATGTCTTTCTCCCTGCGTTGCAATGGGTCCTTGAGTTGACCTGCATATCGGCCGGCAGGCCCAGACCTTTAGCCCCGCTTGGCCGCCAGCACCCTCCCCGGCAGTAAATTCCCCTTCCGCTGGCTCGTTCCACCCAATGTACAAGCGCAGGCGCCGGAGCCCCGGCATGCGCCCACATTCGCCCCATTATGGAATCGCAGCCATGAGCCAGTCTGCACACCCGGAAACAATCAAGGACCTGATCGGCGTGGGCTTCGGCCCGTCCAACCTGGCCCTGGCCATCGCCCTGGAAGAACTCGCCCAAAGCCAGGGCCACGCCCTCGATGCGCTGTTCATCGACAAGCAGAAGCAATACCGCTGGCACGGCGAAACCCTGGCCACCCAGAGCGAACTGCAGATCTCGTTCCTCAAAGACCTGGTCTCGCTGCGTAACCCGACCAGCCCCTACAGCTTCGTCAACTACCTGCACCAGAAACAGCGCCTGGCCGACTTCATCAACCTCGGCACCTTCTACCCCTGCCGCCTGGAGTACAACGACTACCTGCGCTGGGCAGCCGAGCATTTCGCCACTCAGGCTGTGTATGGCGAAGAAGTGCTGCGCATCGAGCCGGAAGTAAAAGCTGGGCGCGTCGAGCACCTGCGCCTGGTCTCGCGTGATGAGCAAGGCCGGGAATTGAGCCGGCGTACGCGCTCGGTGGTGGTCGGCAGCGGCGGCACACCGAAAATTCCCGAAAAATTTGGCGCGTTCAAAGATGATCCACGGGTTTTCCACCATTCCCAATACCTGAGCAGCCTGAACAAGCTGCCGTGCACGGCCGGCAAACCGATGCGCATTGCCGTGATCGGCTCGGGCCAGAGCGCCGCCGAGGCGTTCATCGACCTCAACGACAGCTACCCGTCGGTCAAGGTCGACATGGTGCTGCGCGGCTCCGCCCTCAAACCGGCCGATGACAGTCCGTTCGTCAACGAGATCTTCTCCCCGGACTACACCGACCTGGTCTACAACGAACCAGCTGACCAGCGTGCCAAGTTGCTCGGCGAGTACCACAACACCAACTATTCGGTGGTCGACCTCGACCTGATCGAGCGCATCTACGGCATCCTCTACCGGCAGAAGGTGGCGCACCAGTTCCGCCACAACGTGCTGTGCCGCCGCCAGGTGGAGGCCGTGGTGGCCACCCGCGACGGCATCGAACTGACCCTGCGCGACCTGGCCACCGGCCAGCAGCAGACCCACCGCTACGACGCCGTCATCCTTGCCACCGGCTACGAGCGCCGCTCGCACCGCGACCTACTCGCCCCGCTGGCGAACTATGTGGAAGACTTCAGCGTCGACCGCAACTACCGGGTACTGGCCAGCCCGGACCTGCAGGCTTCGGTCTATCTGCAAGGGTTCTGCGAGAACAGCCACGGCCTCAGCGACACCTTGCTTTCGGTCCTGCCCTCGCGTGCCGCCGAAATCGGCCAGGCGCTGTACCACGACCTGGCACGCCAGCATGGCAAGGCACAGCCGGCCGTGGCGCTGACCAGCGCCTGATTCACGCGGCTCCCCCACCGACAGGGCGCCACGCGCGCCCTGTCGGCGTTTGTACCCGTCGAAACATTTGCTTGCACTTAATCCGGCAGGATTTTCATTCTCATTCGTCTTTTGAAGAACAGCCCTCTTTGGTTGGGCCTGTGCTCGCCCCTTTTTTTCAGAAGACTGACCGATGGCCAAATCACCGAAAAAATCCAAATCCAAGCTGTGGTTCCTGGTCCACAGCTGGCTCGCCCTGCCAATCTGGTTCTTCGTGCTGATCGTCTGCTTCACCGGCATGCTGGCCGTGGTCAGCCAGGAGATCGTCTGGCTGGCCAACCCCGACGTGCGTGCCAGCAAGCCCGACGACGGCGCCCAACGCCTGAGCTTCCAGCAAGTGCTCGATGCCATGCACAAGGCCGAGCCGGACATGGCAGTCAACTCGCTCAGCCAGCCAGACGGCACGCACTTCGCGCTCACGGCGCGGGTCACCTACGCCGATGGTTCCAGCCCGATGCTCTACGTCAACCCGTATACCGGGGCCATTCAGGGCAAGATGCCAGACTTCAACTTCGAAGCCTTCACCCGCGCCCTGCATGGCTGGTGGCTGGTGCCGTTCACCAACGGCTTCAGCTGGGGCTGGTACATGGTTTCGCTGCTCGGGCTGCCAATGCTGGCGTCACTGGTCACAGGCCTGGTGGTGTACAAGAAGTTCTGGAAAGGCTTCTTCAAACCGGTACGTACCGGCCATGGCGCGCGCATCTTCTGGGGCGACCTGCACCGCCTCGCTGGCGTCTGGTCGATCTGGTTCATCGCGGTCATTTCCATCACCAGCATCTGGTTCCTGATCCGGGCGGTCCTCTCCGACTACCACATCACCATTTCCAGCGAGCCAATCGTGCCGGTGATCGCCCGCGAGCAGGTGCCGCAGACACCTGATGGCAGCCCGGCGCCACGCATCGACCTGGACGAGGCCGCCCGCATCGCCGGCCTGGCCATCCCGAGCCTGGACATCACCTCCATCTCGCTGCCGGCCACCGCCTACAGCCACATCGAAATGGGCGGGCGTGGCTGGTACCCGCTGATGTTCCAGAGCGCCTCGGTCAACCCCTACACCCGCCAGGTCGACAGCCAGTTCCTGCTCAGCGACCGCTCGGCCCTGGAGTTCGTCACCGAATCCATGCGCCCGCTGCACACCGGCGACTTTGGCGGGCTGCCGATCAAGCTGATCTGGTTCTTCTTCGGCCTGATCCTGACCCTGATGGTGTTCAGCGGCCTGCTGATCTGGACCAAGCGCACCGCTCAAGCCACGGCTGCGGCGCTCAAGCGCAGCGAACGCGCCCCCCACAACACAAGCCGCGAAACCACCCTGGAGGTTCGCCCATGAGCCAGGCCCGAGCCCTGCCCGCCCCCCCACTCAAGCAATGGTGGCTGAAGTGGCGCTTTCACCTGAACATCCTGCTGATCCTCATCCCGCTGGGGTTCATGCCCAAGTACTTCGCCGACGTCAGGCTGTTCCGTGGTGACGCCGGGCTAGGTGCAAACCCGATCAGCGACATTCAGGTCGGCCCCTACAGCCTGGACCTCGCCGAACTGCGCAACGAAGCACCACGCGCCGACGGCCCAGCCGGCCACTTCAAGCTGTTCAACGCAGCGCTGTGCAAGGCCTGCGTGAATGACGTCAAGGCGGTCTACCTGCGCATCGGCAAGCCGCGCAGCCTGCGCGCCGCCGGCACCATCTTCTTCGGCGCGCCATACCGCATGGTCACCAACCTGCCGATACCGCCGCGCACCCGCGCCGATGCGCAGATCTGGATCACCCTCGAAGGCTGGGACGGCAGCCTGCACCAGGCATCCGTGCCCCTGGCCAAAGCTTCGCCGGCCACTGTGGCCTGGCTCGAAAAACAAGGAGGCAAACCATGAAACACCTGATGCGCAGGCTCGCCCTGCCCTTGCTGGTGCTGGCCACAGGCCCGGCCCTGGCCCACAACCCGATGTGCGAGTGCGAGGAAGTCGCCGGCGGCCAGGTGAAATGCACCGGCGGCTTTTCCGATGGCAGCGGCGCCCCTGGGGTGACCCTCGACGTGATCGGCTACGACGAGCAGGTGCTGGTCGGCGGCAAGCTCGGTGACGACTCGAGCCTGACCTTCAAGCGTCCCGACGGCGAGTTCTACGTGTTGTTCGACGCAGGCCCCGGCCATGTCGTGGAAGTCGACCACGCCGACATCGCGCAACCATGAGCCGCCCAGCCATGAGCCACACCCAGGTGGTGCGCCCGGCGGGTGCCGGGCACGAAACCCTCTACGTACTGCTGGTCAGCCTGTTGATCGTCGCCCTCGCCACCAGCGTGGTGCTAATGCGTGGGGAACGCGAGGACGAACAGATCATCGCCAGCCACCAGATCGACGCCCGTCGCGACCTCACAGCGGCCGAGCAAGGTATCTATACCGACCTGCGCGTGGCGCTCGACGAAATCCAGCTGCTGCGCGAGGAAAACGCCGCCACACCCAGCACCGAGGCCCTGGCCGAGGAAGGCCTGCCACCGTTCGTGGTCGATGCCGGCAGCCAGAGCCGTGGTGGCCACCAGTGGCAGTGGCTGGCGAGCGGTGCCTATCTGGGCCGCAGCCAGGCGCCGCAGGTGGCGGGCAGCTTTTTGCTGATCCTGCCCGACGCGGGCAGCGCCGAGGTCGACATCTGGCTGCGCCGCGACAGCGCCGCCGTGCTCCCCGACGACCTCGGCCAGGCTGCACTGAGCGCCGCCGGCTGGCAGCAGGTGGTCAGCCATTACGACGCCGGGGTCACCCGCGAACACCGTCACTGAACCCAAGGACTCCCCCATGTTCCGCAAAGCCCTCGCCCTGCTCCTGGCCTGCGCCCTTCCAGCCCTGGCCCTGGCCGACACCGGCAAGCCCCTGCGCATCGGCATCACCCTGCACCCTTACTACAGCTACGTGAGCAATATCGTTGGCGACAAGGCCGAAGTGGTGCCGTTGATTCCGGCCGGGTTCAACCCCCATGCCTACGAACCGCGCGCCGAGGACATCAAGCGCATCGGCACGCTCGACGTGGTGGTGCTCAATGGTGTCGGGCATGACGACTTCGCCGACCGCATGATCGCCGCCAGCGAAAAGCCCAGCATAAAAACCATCGAAGCCAACCAGAACGTGCCCTTGCTGGCGGCCACCGGCATCGCCGCCCGCGGCGCTGGCAAGGTGGTCAACCCGCACACCTTCCTGTCGATCAGCACCACCATCGCCCAGGTCAACAACATCGCCCGTGAGCTGGGCAAGCTCGACCCGAACAACGCCAGGTTCTACACGCAGAATGCCCGGGCCTACGCCAAGCGCCTGCGGGGCTTGCGCGCCGAAGCCCTGGCGAAGGTCAGTGAAGCACCGGCGGCCACCTTGCGCGTGGCCACCATTCATGCCGCCTACGACTACCTGGTGCGCGATTTTGGCCTGGAAGTGACGGCGGTGGTCGAACCTGCCCACGGCATCGAACCGAGCCCGGCACAGCTTAAGAAGACCATCGACCAGCTCAAGGCGCTGGACGTGAAAGTGATCTTCTCGGAAATGGACTTCCCCTCGGCCTATGTCGAAACCATCCAGCGTGAATCCGGCGTGCGCCTGTACCCGCTGACGCACATTTCCTACGGCGAATACACCCAGGATAAATACGAAGTCGAAATGAAGCGCAACCTCGACACCGTGGTCCGCGCTATCCAGGAGAACCGCGCATGACCGCCGCTGCCAACCTCACGGCGCCCGGTGGGCCACGCATCGAGTTCGCCGGCATCGACCTGACCCTGGGCCGCACACGCATTCTCGAACAGGTGCAGTTCAGCGTTGCCGCCGGCAGCGTGCATGCCATCGTCGGCCCCAATGGCGGCGGCAAGAGCTCGTTGATCAAGACCCTGCTCGGGCAGATGCCGCATCAGGGCGAGCTGACCCTGCACTGGCCGGGTGCGCAGCAGGTGATCGGCTATGTGCCGCAAGCGCTGGAGTTCGACCGTGGGCTGCCGATGACCGTGGACGACTTCATGGCCGCCATGTGTCAGCGGCGCCCGGCATTCCTTGGCCTGTCACGCCGGGTGCAGCCGGCGATCGATGCAGCGCTGGCACGGGTCGGCATGCTCGACAAGCGCAAACGGCGCATGGGCGCGTTGTCCGGCGGTGAACGCCAGCGCGTGCTGCTGGCCCAGGGCCTGATTCCCGAACCGCAACTGCTGGTGCTCGACGAGCCAATGTCGGCGCTCGACGAAGCCGGTATCCAGGTGTTCGAACAGCTGCTGCAAGGCTGGCGCCAGGCCGGCACCACGGTGCTGTGGATCGAACATGACCTGGCAGCCGTGCTGCGCCTGGCAGACCGGGTCACTGGCCTGAGCCGCCAGGTGCTGTTCGACGCCCCGCCCGCCCAGGCCCTGACCCCGGAGCGCCTGCTTGGCCTGTTCTCCGTCAACCCTCGCAGCGAGAGCCTTGCCAGATGAGCTTTGAAGCATTCCGCCAACTGGTCCAGGGCTGGGCCGGCGCTGGCTACCTGCCGGAGGCCCTGGCCTACGGTTTCGTGATCAATGCCCTGCTGGCCGGCCTGATGATCGGCCCGGTACTGGGTGGCCTCGGCACCTTGGTGGTGGTCAAGCGCTTTGCCTTCTTCTCCGAAGCGGTCGGCCATGCCGCGCTCACCGGGGTCGCCATCGGCATCCTGCTTGGCGAACCCTATACCGGCCCCTATGGCAGCCTGTTCGGCTACTGCCTGCTGTTCGGCATCCTGCTCAACTTCCTGCGCAACCGCACCGGGCTGTCGCCAGACACACTGATCGGCGTGTTCCTTTCGGTGTCGCTGGCCCTCGGCGCCAGCCTGCTACTGATGCTGGCCGGCAAGATCAACGTGCATATCCTCGAGAATGTACTGTTCGGCTCGGTGCTGACTGTCAGCGCCCAGGACCTGATGGTGCTTGGCATCGTCGCGCTGCTGGTGCTGGCTCTGGCCCTGCCGCTGTACAACCGCATCATGCTGGCCAGCTTCAACCCGCAGCTGGCGGCGGTGCGCGGGGTGGCGGTGAAGACCCTGGATTATCTGTTCGTGGTGCTCGTGACTTTGGTCACCGTGGCCTCGGTGAAGGTGATCGGGGCAATTCTGGTCGGTGCCCTGCTGGTGATCCCGGCGGCGGCGGCGCGCCTGGTCAGCCAGTCGCTGAAGGGGTTTTTCTTCATTGCGGTGCTGATCGCCACCCTGAGCACGCTGCTCGGCATCCTCCTGCCGATCGTCCTCGACCTGCCGGTGCCCTCGGGCGCGGCGATCATTCTGGTCGCGGGTATCTGCTTCGCCCTCGCCGCGCTGGCCCGCGCCCTCGTCCCACGCCTGCAAGGAAACCCGGCATGAACCTGAAACAGCTGACCCTGGCCGTCGCCCTCGCCGGCCTGCCTGCACTGGCCTCGGCCACCCAAGTGCTGACCACCCTGCCCGTGACCCACAGCCTGGCCAGCGCCCTGCTCGCCGGCACCGCCGTGCAGCTCAAGCGCGCCGCACCGGCCAACCTGCCGGCCAGCCGCCAACCGTCGTACTTCAGCAGCCGGGGTGGCGCGGCACTGGCCAGTGCCGCGCAGCAGGCCGATGCGGTGATCGGCGTGCGCTCGATCTGGCGTGACGACCCGCTGTACCCGATGGCGCGGCGCAGCAATATCCGCATCGTCGAGATCGACGCGGCGCGGCCGGTGGATGGAGCACTGCCGGGCATCGCCGTCAGCGGTGACGACGCCTACGCCGCTTACCCCTGGCTGAACCCCACCAACCTGGGGCGCATGGCCGATGTGCTGGCCAATGACCTGGAGCGCCTGGCGCCTGCCGACAAGGGCAAGATCCAGGGCAACCTGGCAGGGCTCAAACGCCAGTTGCTGGAGATGACTGCCAGCAGCCAGACGCAATTGGCCAAGGTCGATAACCTGAGTGTGGTCAGCCTGTCCGAGCGCCTGGGGTATCTGGCCAGCGGCTTGAACCTGGATGTGGTGGAACAGCCGCTGCCGGCGGAGGGCAAATGGGACGCGGCGGCGCTCAAAGCGCTGGGCGAGAACCTCAAGGGGCAGGATGTGGCACTGGTGCTGGATCATCGGCAACCGGATGCGGCGCTGGCCAAGGTGATCGAGGCGGCCGGAGCGAAGGTGCTGGTGGTGGACAGTGATCCTGAGGATGCACTGGCCGGGCTCAAGACCAGTGTCGAGCAGGTGGTCAGGGCGTTGAGCAAAGGGTGATGCCGCCTGTTTCGAGCGCCGCCTGCGGGGTGTTTGCCTCAAAGCCTTCAGCGCCTGTG
>NZ_BCAZ01000062.1:0-30207 GCF_001320205.1 Pseudomonas sp. NBRC 111123 | reverse complement strand
ACCGGATGGCCTACAAAGCCTGACGGTGGGTGGCATCTCGGTAGTGACGGGAGGCGTGGCGGCCGGCTTCCCGCAATCGGTGACCACCCCGGAAGGCAACACCCTGACCATCACTGGCTATAACCCGAGCACTGGGGTGGTGAGCTACAGCTACACCCTGACCGGCAACGAAAGCCACCCGGACGGTGCCGGCAGCAACAGCATCAGCGAACACTTCGAGGTGGTCGCCAAAGACGTCGACGGCAGCACCGTCACCGGCAGCCTGGACGTGAATATCGTCGATGATGTGCCGCAGGCAGGGGCAGATACCACCAGCGTCGTGGAAGGTGGGACTGTCACGGGCAATGTCCTCTGGAACGACAAGCTGGGCGCAGATCAGGCAGGCACCAGCAATGTCGTGGTCGGTGCACGCGCTGGCTCCGACACCTCGACATCCGCCATCGGCAATCTCAATACCGAGATCGCCGGCCAGTACGGCACCTTGACCATCGATGCGGCTGGTAACGCGATCTATCACGCCAACCCGAATGCAGTGCTGCCACCAGGCGCCAGCGATGTATTCGTCTACACCATTCGTGACACTGACGGCGACGAGAGCACCACGACCATCACGGTCAATGTGCAGGACTGCTCGCTCGTCGCCGGACCCGTTGGCGGGGTAACGGTCCACGAAAGTGCGCTGGATGTTCATCAGGACGGCAACGACCTGGCCCCGGGGAGTGTCACCGGCAGCGATCCTGACTCGCCCCGTGAAACCGCGTCCGGCAGCCTGGCGGGCACGGCCAGCGGCGGTGTCGGTGCGCTGACCTACAGCCTGGTGAGCGACGCCACGGGCCAATACGGCCAGCTTCACCTGAACGCCGACGGTACCTACACCTACACCCTGACCTCACCGGCCAACTCGCCGACCCACGCCAATGACGGCCCCAACACCGTCACCGAAACCTTCACCTACCAGGTGAAAGACTCGGTAGGCAACTCGACCACCAGCACCATCGTCATCTCCATCGTCGACGACGTGCCGCAAGCCCATAGCGATTTTGTCAGCGTGTACAAGGGCGAGGACGTACGCGGCAACGTGATGTACAACGATGTGGTCGGTGCCGACGTGCGCAGCGATGGCAACTATGTGGTCGGTGTGCGCGCCGGTAGCGACACCAGCACCTCGGCCATTGGCCAACTGAACACCCAGGTGAATGGCCAGTACGGCTACCTGACCATCGACGAGAAGGGCAACGCGGTCTACCACTCCAACCCTGATGTGGTGTCGCCGCGAGATGCCGTCGACACCTTCGTCTACACCCTCCGCGATGCCGATGGCGACGAAAGCACCACGACCCTGACCATCAACGTGCATGACCCGCGCATCGAAGTGTGCATGGAGGGCGGCGTCACGGTGTTCGAAAAAGCCCTGGACCTGAGCAAGGACGGCAGCGACCTTGCCGCAGGCACAGTCACTGGCAGTGACCCCACATCGCCCCTCGAAACAGCCACTGGCAGCCTGGCCGGCTTGGCTTCTGGCGGGATAGGCGCTTTGTCCTACAGCCTGGTGGGTAATGCAGTCGGCCAGTACGGCCAGATTCATCTCAATGCCGACGGCAGCTACACCTATACCCTGACCTCACCGGCCAATTCGCCGGTGCATGCCAACGACGGTGCCAACACCGTGACGGAGTCC
Organism: Pseudomonas sp. NBRC 111123; assembly: GCF_001320205.1. NCBI lineage: Bacteria > Pseudomonadati > Pseudomonadota > Gammaproteobacteria > Pseudomonadales > Pseudomonadaceae > Pseudomonas > Pseudomonas sp. NBRC 111123. The sequence goes on along the minus strand of NZ_BCAZ01000062.1, from coordinate 28,529 downwards.
TTTACCTATCAGGTTCAGGACGCTTATGGCCATTCGGCCACCAGCACCATCGTCATCTCCATCGTCGACGACGTGCCGCAAGCCCACAGCGATTACACCAGTGTGTACAAGGGGGACGAAGTACGCGGCAATGTGATGTACAACGACGCGGTCGGTGCCGACGTACGCAGCGATGGCAACTACGTGGTCGGTGTACGCGCCGGTAGCGACACCAGCACCTCGGCCATCGGCCAGCTGAACACTCAGGTGAATGGCCAGTACGGCTACCTGACCATCGACGAGAAGGGCAACGCGGTCTACCACTCCAACCCGGACGTGGTGTCGCCACGGGATGCCGTCGATACCTTCGTCTACACCCTCCGCGATGCCGATGGTGACGAAAGCACCACGACAATCACCATCAACGTGCACAACTCGCTGATGGCCTGCGCCGACCGTGATGTCACGGTTTACGAAAACGCCCTGGACCTGCACAAGGACGGCAACGACCTGGCCGCCGGCAGTGTCACCGGCAGCGACCCGGACTCGACCCGTGAAACCGCCACCGGCACCTTGGTCGGTTCTGCCAGCGGCGGTGTCGGTGCGTTGACCTACAGCCTGGTGAGCGATGCCACGGGCCAATACGGCCAGCTTCACCTGAACGCGGACGGTACCTACACCTACACCCTGACCTCGCCGGCCAACTCGCCGACCCACGCCAATGACGGCCCCAACACCGTCACCGAAACCTTCACCTACCAGGTAAAAGACTCGGTAGGCAACTCGACCACCAGCACCATCGTCATCTCCATCGTCGACGACGTGCCGCAAGCCCATAGCGATTTTGTCAGCGTGTACAAGGGCGAGGACGTACGCGGCAACGTGATGTACAACGATGTGGTCGGCGCCGACGTGCGCAGCGACGGCAACTACGTGGTCGGTGTGCGCGCCGGTAGCGACACCAGCACCTCGGCCATCGGCCAGCTAAACAGCCAGGTGAATGGCCAGTACGGCTACCTGACCATCGACGAGAAGGGCAACGCGGTCTACCACTCCAACCCGGACGTGGTGTCGCCACGGGATGCCGTCGACACCTTCGTCTACACCCTCCGCGATGCCGATGGTGACGAAAGCACCACGACCCTGACCATCAACGTGCATGACCCGCGCATCGAAGTGTGCATGGAGGGCGGCGTCACGGTGTTCGAAAAAGCCCTGGACCTGAGCAAGGACGGCAGCGACCTCGCCGCAGGCACAGTCACTGGCAGTGACCCCACATCGCCCCTCGAAACAGCCACTGGCAGCCTGGCCGGCTTGGCTTCTGGCGGGATAGGCGCTTTGTCCTACAGCCTGGTGGGTAATGCAGTCGGCCAGTACGGCCAGATTCATCTCAATGCCGACGGTAGCTACACCTATACCCTGACCTCACCGGCCAATTCGCCGGTGCATGCCAACGACGGTGCCAACACCGTGACGGAGTCCTTTACTTATCAGGTTCAGGACGCTTACGGCCATTCGGCCACCAGCACCATCATCATCTCCATCGTCGACGACGTGCCGCAAGCCCATAGCGATTTTGTCAGCGTGTACAAGGGCGAGGACGTACGCGGCAACGTGATGTACAACGATGTGGTCGGCGCCGACGTGCGCAGCGACGGCAACTACGTGGTCGGTGTGCGCGCCGGTAGCGACACCAGCACCTCGGCCATCGGCCAGCTGAACACTCAGGTGAATGGCCAGTACGGCTACCTGACCATCGACGAGAAGGGCAACGCGGTCTACCACTCCAACCCGGACGTGGTATCGCCGCGGGATGCCGTCGACACCTTCGTCTACACCCTCCGCGATGCCGATGGCGACGAGAGCACCACGACCCTGGCCATCAACGTGCATGACCCAAGGCTCCAGGTTTGCGGGGATCAGGAAGTCACGGTGTACGAGAAAGCGCTGGACCTGCACAAGGACGGCAATGACCTGGCAGCCGGCAGCGTCACGGGCAGTGACCCGACCTCGACCGGTGAAACGGCGAGCGGCTCGCTGGCAGGCTCCGTTTCCAATGCCGTGGGGGCGCTGACCTTCAGCCTGGTTGGCAACGCTGTCGGCCAGTATGGGCAGATCAGCATCAACCCTGACGGCAGCTACACCTATACGCTGACTTCACCTGCCAATACCCCGGGCGCCGATTCGGCGGTCGAGTATTTCACTTACAAGGCGACCGACTCACTGGGCCACAGCATCACCAACAACATCGCCATCACCATCGTCGACGATGTACCCAATGCGGTCTGTGCCGAGCGCAGCATCACGCCGGGCCATCTGGATTCCAACATCCTGTTGGTGATCGATGTGTCCGGCAGCATGGATTCTGCTTCCGGCATACCCGGCCTGACCCGGCTGGACGCGGCCAAACATGCCATCGCTGCGCTGCTCGACAAGTACGACGGCATGGGTGACATCAAGGTGCAGATCGTCACCTTCAGCGGTGGTGCGCAGATCCAGTCGGCGGAGTGGGTCAGCATCGACGTCGCCAAGTCGATCGTCAACGGCCTGCACGCCGGTGGTTCGACCTACTACGACAGTGCAGCCACCGCTGCCCAGACGGCCTATGCCCAGAATGGCAAGCTGGCGGATGCGCAGAACGTCAGTTACTTCTTCTCCGATGGCGAGCCCAGCTCCGGGCATGCCATGACCGCTTCGCGCGAAACCAGCTGGGAGACGTTCCTCGACAGCAACGGCATCAAGTCCTACGCCATTGGCCTGGGCAAGGATGTCAACGCGGACAACCTGAACCCATTGGCCTATGACGGCAGCAGCCATGCCGACACCAATGCAGTGATCGTCAGCGACTTCAACCAGCTTTATGGCGTGCTGTCGGGTACCGTGCAGGGTTCGCCGATTACCGGCAGCCTACTCAGCGATGGCACCTTCGGTGCCGATGGCGGCTTCATCAAGGCACTGCTGGTCGACGGCATCACCTACACCTACGACCCGAAAGCCAACGCGGGGCAGGGTGGGTACTCGGTCACTGGTGGCGCAGACAATGCCAGCTTCGACACCACGGGCAACACGCTGACCATCAAGACCAGCCTGGGCGGCAGCCTGTTGGTGAACATGGACAGCGGCGAGTTCACCTACACGCCACCCAAGGGCAATGACAGCAGCCCGCCCGAGCGTTTCGGCTTCACGGTCAGCGACAATGACGGCGATACCAGCAGTGCCGACCTGCTGGTAATGGTCAATGGCAACCATGCACCGGTGGCGGTGGCCGACCATGTCATCACCAACATCACCGGCGCCAGTATCACCTTGCCGTCCGAAGTGCTGCTGGCCAATGACAGTGATCTCGACAACGACCATTTGAGTGCGGCGCCGATCACTGTGAACACCAACTTTGCCGACAAGGGGGCCGGCTTCACCCTCGGCACTGGCGTCCCGAACATCACCTTCGATGGCCAGGGCAATTCGCTCGACAACCAGTTCAAGGCCCTGGAGCGCAGCGCCTTCACCACTGCTGCTGGCAGCATGACCGCAGCGCTGGTGGTACTCGGCTACCTGGGCGACATCAACAGCAGCCATGCCAATGCCGAAGATGTGATCACCGTCAGCCTGCGCAAGGGTGAGACCCTTCACCTGGACCATGACCGCCCCGACGGCAACCTGGGCCTGGAGTGGAAGGATGCCAGCGGCAGCTACCAGCCCATTACCGATGGCGGCAGCTTCACCGCCAGCCATGACGGGGTGTACAGCATCCATGTGGTCAACCAGATCAACCCCTCGGACAACAGCAAGGCCGCCGAAAACTACAAGCTGAGCATGGTGGTGGACTACAGCAACGCCGTGAATGACGTGCATCAGGCCAGCTACACGGTCACCGATGGCCATGGCGGCAGTGCGGCTGGCGCGGTGGATATCACTTACCAGGCCGGCAGCACCTTGAACGGCACGGCAGGCGATGATGTGTTGATGGCAAGCAATGCCGACACCATCCTCAACGGTGGTGACGGCCATGATGTGCTGGTGGGCGGTGCGGGCAATGACACCCTGCACGGCGGCAATGGCGATGACCTGCTGATCGGCGGCCTTGGCAACGACCTGCTCGATGGCGGCGCGGGCAACGATACCGCCAGCTATGCCTCGGCCACCGCAGGTGTGACGGTCGACCTCAGCCTGCACGGGCCACAGAATACCGGTGCCGCAGGCATCGACACCTTGATCAGCATCGAGAACCTGATCGGCTCCGATTACAACGACACCTTGATCGGCGATGCCGGCGACAACACGCTTAGCGGTGGCCGGGGTAACGATGTGCTCAAGGGCGGTGATGGCAATGACATCCTCATCGGCGGGCCGGGTGACGACATCATGACCGGTGGCAACGGCAACGACACCTTCGTCTGGCAGAAGGGTGACACCGGGCATGACACGGTGACTGATTTCACTCCGGGCAGCGACCGTCTGGACCTGTCGCAACTGCTGCAGGGCGAGAATGCCACGGCGGCCTCGCTGGATGACTACCTGCACTTCAAGGTCAGTGGCAGCGGCACCCATGTGGTCTCGACCATCGAAGTCAGCAGTGTGGCGGGCGCGGCGCCGACCCAGACCATCGACCTGGCCGGGGTCGACCTGGCCCAGCATTACGGGGTGACGGCAGGGGCGGGCGGGGTGATTTCAGCGGGGCATGATACTGCGACCATCATCAACGGGATGATCAATGACCATTCGTTGAAGGTGGATACGGTCTGATCAGCCTGTTCTGGCCTCTTCGCGGCTAACGCCGCTCCTACAGGTGCCAGAGTACCTGTAGGAGCGGCGTTAGCCGCGAAGAGGCCAGAACAGGCGATAGCACGGGTCAGCCCGATCGGCGCAAGGTCTTCTGCTTGAGGATGTACAGGCTGACCAGCACCGCACTGGTCAGCATGAAGGCCCTGGCCCAGAACAGTGGTACCAGGTAGCAGGACAGCCCGATGCTCGCCCACATCAGGCCGATGGCGTAGACCTTGCCCTTGAGCGGAATACCCTCGCCAGTCAGGTAGTCACGGATCCACGGCCCAAGCTTGGGATGGTTGACCAGCCAATCGTGAAAGCGCGGCGAGCTGCGCGCGAAGCAGGCCGCAGCCAGCAGCAGGAACGGGGTGGTGGGTAACACCGGCAGGAAGATCCCCAGCACCCCCAGCGCAACGCTGAGCCAGCCGACGGCCAGCAGCAGGTAGCGCACGGCCGACTCAGTGGTGGCGTGGCTTGAGCAGCGCCGGCTTCTCTTCTGGAGCGTGCAGCAGCAGGAACAGCGCGCTCAGCGCTTCCGGGATCTGCACGATCATGTCGTCCTGCAGGTTGGCGTTGCTGGCGATGTCAGCGAACTCAGGCTGTTCGTCGAACAGGCCGGACCCGACCATGATCGGCAGCAGCATTTCGCTGACTTCTTCTTCGGCGTTCTCGAACCAGGCCTCTTCACGCAGGAACACGCCCTCCATGAAGCCGATGCACCAGCCGCGCAGGTCGGAATCGTCCGGCTCGTCGGTCAGGTCAAGGTCGCATGGCAGGTCGAATTCTTCATCGCTGGCCAGCTGGCGGGCGATGTGGCCTTTGAGGGCTACCAGCGTCGCTTCGATCTCGGTGCGCTGGGCATCGCTGGCGTAATGGGGCTCTTCGGCGAACAGCGCGTCGATCCATTCACGCTCGGGAACGACTTCGGAGCAGATCGACAGCGCGGTCAGGTAGCCGTGTGCGGCGACGTAGTCCAGCGCTTCTTCGTGCAGCTCGTCGGCGTCGAGGAAGGCTTGCAGGCGGGTCAGTTGCTCGGCGAAGGACATTACAGGGCTACCTTGGGGAATAAACGATAGTGAATTCTAGCACCTTGCGGCGGCAGCGGGGCAAAGGGAACGTCTGTCACCGGGCATCCTGTGCGGGCCAGCACTACGGTATACTCCGCCGTTTTTCATCCAGGTGCGGGATTTCCCGTCCATCTGGCAAAAGCCGCTTACGCTTTTGGCGTGTGCGGGGCGGGTTTTTCGTCCAGCCTGTGTCCAGGATGGTACGGCGATTTGTGGAGTTGCACATGCTCGAACAGGCTCAGCGCGTTCTCAAGGATATCTTCGGTTACGACAGTTTCCGTGGGCGCCAGGCAGCGATCATCGAATGCGTGGCCAATGGCGGCGATGCCTTGGTGCTGATGCCTACCGGTGGCGGCAAGTCGCTGTGCTTCCAGGTGCCTGGTTTGTTGCGCCCGGGCCTGACGGTGGTGGTGTCGCCGCTGATCGCGCTGATGGACGACCAGGTCGCCACCCTCGATGAACTCGGCGTCGCCGCGGCGGCGCTGAACTCCACGCTAAGCCCGGAGCAGCAGCGTGACCTGGCCGGGCGCTTGCGCCGGGGCGAGGTGAAGATGCTCTACCTGGCGCCGGAGCGCCTGGTGCAGCCACGCATGCTGGACTTCCTGCGCGATCTCGATATTTCGCTGTTCGCCATCGACGAAGCTCACTGCGTATCGCAATGGGGCCATGACTTCCGCCCGGAGTACCTGCAGCTGGGGCAGCTGGCCGAATTGTTCCCGCACGTGCCGCGTATCGCCCTGACCGCGACCGCCGACATGCGTACCCGCGAGGAGATTGTCCAGCGCTTGCACCTGCAGGGCGCCGAGCGCTTCCTGTCGAGTTTCGACCGGCCGAACATCTTCTATCGCATCGTGCCCAAGGAGTCGCCACGCAAGCAGCTGATGGCCTTCCTCGGCGAGCGCCGTGGCAACGCCGGCATTGTCTACTGCCTGTCGCGCAAGAAGGTCGATGAAACCGCCGCGTTCCTTTGCGAGCAAGGCTTCCCGGCGCTGCCGTACCATGCCGGCCTGGCCGCCGAGACCCGTGCGGCCAACCAGCACCGCTTCCTCAACGAGGAAGGGTTGATCATGGTCGCCACCATTGCCTTCGGCATGGGCATCGACAAGCCCAACGTGCGCTTCGTAGCCCACCTCGACCTGCCCAAGTCGCTCGAGGCCTATTACCAGGAAACCGGCCGTGCCGGCCGTGACGGGTTGCCGTCAGATGCCTGGATGGCCTACGGCCTGCAGGACATGGTGATGCTCAAGCAGATGCTGCAGAACTCCGAAGGTGACGAGCGCCACAAACGCATCGAGCAGCACAAGCTCGACGCCATGCTGGCACTGTGCGAAGAAACCCGCTGCCGCCGCCAGTCGCTGCTGGCCTATTTCGACGAAACACTCGAACAACCCTGTGGCCACTGCGATAACTGCGTCGACCAGATCCAGACCTGGGACGCCACCGAGCCTGCCCGCCAGGCGTTGTCGGCCGTGTTCCGCACCGGCCAGCGCTACGGCGTAGGCCACCTGGTCGACGTGCTGCTGGGCAAGGAGACCGAGAAGGTGCGCAACTTTGGCCACGAGAAGCTTTCGGTGTTCGGTGTCGGCAAGCACCTGGCCGAGGCCGAATGGCGTTCGCTGTTCCGCCAGCTGGTGGCGCGCGGGCTGGTCGACATCGACCTGGAAGGCTACGGTGGCCTGCGCCTGTCCGACAGCTGCCGGCCACTGCTGCGTGGCGAGGTGAACCTGCAGCTGCGCCGCGACCTCAAGCCACAGACCGTGGCAAAGGCTGCCTCCAGCGGCGGCAGCCCGGCCAGCCAGCTGGTACGCGCCGAAGAGCGCGAACTGTGGGAGGCGCTGCGCACCTTGCGGCGCAAGCTGGCCGAGGAGCACAGCGTGCCGCCCTACGTCATCTTCCCCGATTCCACCCTGCTGGAAATGCTCCGCAGCCAGCCGATCAGCCTCGGCGACATGGCCCAGGTCAGCGGTGTGGGTGCGCGCAAGCTGGAGCGCTACGGCCAGGCCTTCCTCGAAGTGCTCAACGGTGCCGGTGGCACCGAGGAGGCGCCGAAGGTGGTGCTCGACCTGCGCCACGAACTGGTCAGCCTGGCCCGCGCCGGCATGACCCCGGCGCAGATCGCCGGGCAGCTCAACTGCAGTGAGAAGAACGTCTACAGCCTGCTGGCCGAGGCCCTTGGGCGCCAGGAACTGAGCCTGGAGCAAGCGCTGGACCTGCCGGAAGACCTGATGATGGAAGTGCAGGATGCCTTCCTCGACGGCGAAGGCGAGCTGCCGCCGGTGTCGGCGATTGCACCGTTGTTCGGCGCCCGGGTGCCGGAAGGCGTGCTGTACTGCATACGTGCGGCACTGGCGGCGGAGTTCGAGCTCTGATGGGCGGCATTTCTGTCAACTGCTGATGTTTGTCATCCTTTTTGACGATTATCGGGTGTTTCCGCGGCGGGCAGCCTTGCCTGATGCCCCGGAGCATGGTTAGCTGACTAACAATTAGTTCTAGTCTATTGAGTTGCTTATGCCCCTGACCGACAACCAACACCGCTTCGGCATGCAGCTGGCGCAGATGTCCCGCGGCTGGCGTGCCGAGCTGGATCGCCGCCTGGCCGGGCTCAACCTGTCCCAGGCGCGCTGGCTGGTGTTGTTGCACCTGGCCCGTTTCGAAGAAGCGCCTACCCAGCGCGAGCTGGCGCAGAGCGTGGGCGTTGAAGGCCCGACCCTGGCGCGGCTGCTCGACAGCCTGGAAAGCCAGGGCCTGGTGCGCCGCCAGGCGGTGCTGGAGGACCGGCGGGCGAAAAAGATCCTGCTGTGCCCACCGGCCAAGCCGCTGATCGAGCAGATCGAAACCATTGCCAACGCCCTGCGCCTGGAGCTTTTCACGGGCGTGGATGAGGCGGATCTGGAAGTATGCATGCGGGTGCATGCCAAGATCCTCGCCAACCTCGAAAAGTCCTGATCCCTCCGGGGGCTGCTTCGCAGCCCTTTCGCGACACAAGGCCGCTCCTACAGGCATATGCGATCCCCTGTAGGAGCGGCCTTGTGTCGCGAAAGGGCCGCAAAGCGGCTCCAGCCCTCTAGAAGGTATGCCCCAGGTTCAGGTACACCGCCTGCTCATTGGCAGTGTTGGCCCCATAACTCAGGTTCAACGGCCCCAACGGCGTCTCCAGCCCCAGGAAGATGCTCGCCGCATTGATGTAGCCACTGTCGAACTCGTTGTCGTTGTTCCAGGCCCGCCCACGCTCCAGCGACCCGCCGATATACAACGGGAAGTCCAACGGCAGATAGGCCCTTGGTGTCAGGCGCCGGTAGTACACCATCCGTAGCAGGCTGACGTTCTGCCCTGACACCGAGTCCTGGCGGAAGCCCGACAACTCCCGCGCGCCCCCCAACACGAAACTTGACGTCACCACCTCCGTCGGGTCCAGCGTTCGCCCGTAACGCCCACCCAGCACAAAGGTGTTCGCCCCGACGCTGAATGCCTTGTCCAGGTTCAGCAGCCACTGCCGGTACTCGTCATCCGAATCCAGCGACTGGTCGTACTTGCGCAAGGTCAGGCCGATGTCCTCGCCACTGTGCGGGAAGTACACGTTGTCGAGGGTGTCGAACGAATACTTCAGCTCGTAAAAACCTTCGTTGAAGCTGGCCGAGGGCAGGTCCTGATCGCCAATACGCACTTCGGCCTCGCCCCAGGCCTTGCCCACGCCCAGGCGCACTTCGCCGGACGTGCCGATCTGGCGCCCGACGTTGAGGCCGAAGCCATAGCGCTCCAACCGGTACTCGGCGATCGGGTCGTTGTCCAGAGTCGCTTCGATGTTCTGCGAACCCAGGTCCAGGTAAGGCGCGACGAAGTAGCGCGAACCCACGTCCAGCGGCTGATAGAACTCGCTGTACAGCTCCTGCTGGTCGCCGATCTGGGCGCGCGTCAGCCATTCCGCACCCAGCCGGTTGATGCCGTTCATACGGTAGCTGGCGCCGAGGTTGAAGGCGCTGTCGCCACGCAGGTCATCCGACAGGTTCAGGCCCAGGCGCAGGTAGTCGGTGCCGCCGCGCTTGCCGCGGGCATTGATCACCAGGGTGTTGTCGTGGCCCTTGTGCACCACGCGGTACTGCACCCGGTCGAAGTAGTCCAGGCCATACAGGGTGCCCATGTCGGTCTGCAGGCGGTCCAGCGCCAGCGGCTCGCCAATTGGCTGGCGGATGTAATAGCGGATCACGTCGTCGCTGACCTTGGAGTCGTTTTCTATCCTGATCGCGGTGATCACCGGCGTGCGCTGGCCTGGCGAGCGGGCCACGGCCAGGCTGGCGTCGCTCTCTGGCTGGCGCAGCGTGGCCAGGCGCGTGTGGAGCAGGCGGGTGGCGCGGTAGCCTGCGTCGATCATGTCCTGGGCGCGGCCGAAGTCGGTGACGCCAAAGGCGGCCAGTTGCGGCTGGATCAGGATGTCGTCGCGGTGCAAGCTGGCCAGCTGTTCCTCGGAATTGCGCCGGGTCATCAGGGTGATCGACTGGTTGAGCACATCGACCACCGTGGCCAGTTGCTTGCGGTCACGCAACGGCGTGCCGATGTCGACGACGATGGCCAGGTCGACGCCCATTTCCCGGGCCACGTCGAGGGGGATGTTGTCGACCATGCCGCCATCCACCAGCAGGCGGCCATCAAGCTCGACAGGGGCAAACACGGCCGGGATCGACATGCTCGCGCGAATCACCTGTGGCAAGTGGCCACGGCTGAACACCACTTTTTCGCCGTTGGCGATGTCGGTGGCCACGGCGCGGAAGGGGATCGGCAGCTTGTCGAAGTCGCGGGTGTCGGCGGTGTGGGCCAGCTTGCTTTCCAGCAGCAGCGCCAGGTTCTGGCCCTGGATCACGCCCAGGGGCAGGCCCAGGCTGCCGTCGTCGCGAAAGCTCAGCTTCTGTTTGACCAGGAAGTCGCGGTCATCCTGTTTGCGCCGGAACGGCACATCCTTGCGTGGCGGTGCATCGGACAGCGCCTGCTGCCAGTCCAGCGTGGTGGCAAGTTTTTCCAGCTCTTCGACGCTGTAGCCGGAGGCATACAGCCCGCCCACCACCGCGCCCATGCTGGTGCCGGCGATGGCGTCGATGTGCACGCCCTGTTCCTCCAGGGCCTTGAGCACGCCGATGTGGGCCAGGCCACGGGCGGCACCGCCAGACAGCACCAGGCCGACCTTGGGGTGGGCGGGCTCGGCGGCGAATGCGGTCAAGGCAGTGAGTGTCAGCAAAAGGCAGAACAGCAGGCGGCGCATCGTGAGTCTCAAACCGAAGGCTAAAGACCGCTAGTATAAGCGGCCCCTTATCTGGAGATGCTTCAGCATGGCCGACAACAAGCCGGAAATCGTCATCACATATTGCACGCAATGCCAGTGGCTGCTGCGCGCCGCCTGGCTGGCCCAGGAGCTGCTCAGCACCTTCACCGACGACCTTGGCCGGGTAGCGCTGGAACCGGGCAGTGGTGGGGTCTTTCGCATCACCTGCAATGGCGTACAGATCTGGGAGCGCAAGGCTGACGGAGGCTTCCCCGAGGCCAAGGTGCTCAAGCAGCGTGTGCGCGACCAGATCGACCCGCAACGCGACCTGGGCCACAACGATCGCTGATCAGGCGCCCTCGGCCACGGGCTTGTGCCTGGGAGGTTGCTCGGCGGCCATGCGGCTGGACAGCACGATGGCAAAGATGATCAGCACGCCACCCAACAGCATGCGCAGGGTTGGCGTTTCGGCAAACACCGCCCAGGCCACGGCGATGCCGTAAACCGGTTCCATGGCGAACACTACGGCGGCGGTGCGCGCCTTGATCACTCCCAGGCTGGCAACGAACAGGCTATGGGCGACGCCGGTGCAGAAGACCCCGAGCAGGGCGATCCACAGCCAGTCCAGGGTGGCTACCTGGCTCAGGCCTGGGCCGGCGAAGGGCAGCAGGCACAAGCCGACCACCAGGTTCTGCCACAGTGCCGCCTGCACGGCCGGCAAGCGCCCAGAGCCGGCGCGGTTGGTCAAGGACAGCAGCGAGAACAGCAAGCCGGAGAGCGAAGCCCAGAGCAGGCCGCCGGTAGCTTGGCTGGCCAGGTCGAATGCCGGGGTGACCAGTATCAGGCCGATGCTGACCAGCACCACCAGCACGCCTTCGTTGCGGCGGATGCGTTCGCGGAACAGCAAGCCTTCAAGGATCACGGTGAAGGCCGGGAAGCTGGCAAAGCCCAGGGTGGCGATGGCCACGCCGCCGACTTTCACGGCGATGAAGAAGCTGACCCAATGGCCGGCCAGCAACACCCCGCCGAACAGCAGGCGGCGCATGTCCTGGCCACTCAGGCGTCGCCAGCCGGGACCGGTGAGGCTGGCGAACAGCGCCAGGGCCAGTACCGCGAACGCGGCGCGGCCGAAGACGATGATCGCCGGGCTGGCGCTGGTGGCCAGCTTGCCGAAGACGCCGGTCAGGCCGAAGAACAACGCGCCGATGTGCAGGGCGCCGAGGGCAGTGCGGTGGTTCATCTTGGGTCCTTGCTCAAATCTCTACGGGTTGTGCCGGCCTCATCGCGGATAAATCCGCTCCTACACGAAACCTGTAGGAGCGGATTTATCCGCGATGAGGCCGGCACAGGCAAAGTGTAAAGCCTCAGGCCAACACGTTCTGTCGCCATCCTGCCGTCAATTGTCGCCAGCCTCTCGCCGCATGGCCAACGGCGAGCAGCCAAACGCGCGCAGCATGGCTGCCGAGAATGCACTCTGCGAGCTGTACCCCACCTGCGCCGCAATCTCGCCCATCGGCAGCAAGCTCTGGATGACCAGCCGCCTTGCCTTGAGCAGGCGCCGCTGGCGGATGTAGTCCATCGGCGTCATGCCGCACTCGGCGGTAAATCGTGCATGCAGCCGGGCGCTGGACAAGCCGGCGATACGTGCAAGGTCGGCAACCTGCAGCGGGTAGGCCGCATGCTGTTCGATATGCACATCGAAAGCGGCATAGGGCAGGCGATGGCTGGGCGTGACGATGGCCGCTGCGCAGGGGTTGAGACTGGCCAGCAACAGCACCGCGCCTTGCCGGGCGATCAGCGGGTCGTCCATGGGGCTCGCCGCCAGCCAGTCCACCAGTTGCTGCTGGCGATCATCCAGCCCCAGTGCGCCAGGCTGGTCGAGCAGGCGCCGGCTGGCATCGGCATGGGCCCCGAGTTGCTCGTGCAGCCAGTGCTCGCCGGGCACATCCAGTACCAGGCAATCGCTGCCGGCATCGCTGCCGCAGGTGTGATGGGCGCCCGCGGGCACCACCACCAGGCCCTGGCGGGCGACCTTGGCACCGTGGCCCTGCACCTCGAAATCCAGGCGGCCTTGCAGGCCGAATACCAATTGCGGGTGTTCGTGGCTGTGGGCGATCAGCTCATCGCGGTAGTGGCGCAAGGAAAGTATCGGGCCGGCCATGGGGTTTCCTCGTGGGGCTGTCGGCCATTGTGCCGCATTCCTGGCAGCCCATCACTCGTCACATCCCTGCCACCAACCTGTCACTTGTGCCTGCCAGTCTCCAGCAAACAGCGCCGGAGCCTGCCCATGACCCATGCCGAACTCTCTCGCCCGTCACGCAAGCAGCGCGTACGCACCCTGTGGATATCCGACGTGCACCTGGGCACGCGCGATTGCCAGGCCGAACACCTGTCGCAATTCCTCAAGGGCTACCAGGCTGATCGCATCTACCTGGTAGGCGATATCATCGATGGCTGGAAGCTACGCGGTGGCATCTACTGGCCGCAAGCCCATACCAACGTGATCCGCCGCTTGCTGACCATGAGCAAGCGTGGCACCGAGGTGATCTACGTTACCGGCAACCATGACGAATTCCTGCGCCGTTACTCGAAGCTGATGCTGGGCAATATCCAGTTGGTGGACGAGGCCGAGCACCTGACCGCCGATGGCCGACGCCTGCTGGTGATCCATGGCGACCAGTTCGACGTGATCACCCGTTATCACCGTTGGCTGGCCTTCCTTGGCGACCGTGCCTATGAGTTCACCCTGGTGCTCAACCGCTGGCTCAACCATTGGCGTGCGCGCTACGGGTATGGCTACTGGTCGCTGTCGGCGTACCTCAAGCACAAGGTCAAGGGTGCGGTGAACTTCATCAGTGACTTCGAGGATGCGATTGCCCATGAGTGCACCCGCCGTGGTTTTCACGGGGTGGTGTGCGGGCATATCCACCACGCCGAAATACGCAAGGTCGGCGAGGTGGATTACCTCAACTGCGGTGATTGGGTCGAGTCGTGCACAGCGCTGATCGAGCATTGGGACGGCAGCATCGAGCTGTACAGGCTGGCCGATGCCCAGGCGCGCCAGGCCGACGCTGTGGCGGCTCTGCGTGAGCCGGCCTAGAGGCTGATCCGGCCAAGCAGGATGTCGCGGAACATGGCGAAGTCACCCACCAGGCTGTACCACGGGTGCTTGAACGTGGCCGGTCTGTTGCGCTCATAGAAAAAGTGCCCCACCCAGGCGAAGCCGTACCCGCAAAGCGGCACTGCCAGCAACAGCAACCACTTCCCGCTGCCGATGGTGTAGGCCAGCAAGGCGATCACAAGGCTGGTGCCGACAAAGTGCAGGCGCCGGCAGGTGGGGTTGCTGTGCTCCCCAAGGTAATACGGATAGAACTCGGCGAAACTGCGAAACTGCGTGGTGCTGGTCATGGGCAGTACTCCGGGATTATCACTTTTTAACAGGTTACACGGCGTGGAGCCTGAATCGAGTCTAGAGTGATTGGCGGGGCCGGCCAGTGACAATAGGCGCCAAATGAGTATCCTTGGGGTTAACCGCACGATGCGGTCAGCATAAGAAGCCTGCCATGAGCGAAAGAACCACGTCAGCCAGCTGGGCATCAGGGATTGTCAAGGCGCTGGAGCTGGAAGGGCTCGACTGCCCGGCCATGTTCAAGCAGCTGGGGCTGGATTTCGCCGCACTCGACGACCCGGATGCGCGTTTTCCGCAGGACGCCATGACCCGCCTGTGGCAGCTGGCGGTCGAACTTTCGGGTAACGAAGCCATTGGCCTTAACATGGCGCGGGTGGTGCGCCCGGCGTCGTTCCACGTGGTGGGCTACGCGCTGATGTCCAGCCGCACCCTGGCTGAAGGCTTCGAGCGGCTGGTGCGCTACCAGCGCATCATCGCCGAAAGCTCCGACCTGAGCTTCATCCTCGGCCCTGAAGGCTATTCGCTGATTCTGACCGTGCATGGCGACCACCTGCCGCCCACCCGGCACAGCGCAGAAGCCTCGCTGGCCTGCGCGCTGGCCTTGTGCAAGTGGCTCAGTGGTCGGCCGGTGCAGCCGCGACGGGTATTGGTGCAAGGGCCGCAGCCGAAGGATATCGAACCGTACAAGGTGGCATTCCATTCCCCGCTGGTGTTCGGTGCACCGCACGATGCACTGGTGTTCGAACGGGCCGACATGGAGGCGCCATTGCCCACCGCCAACGAAGCCATGGCCATCCTGCATGACCGCTTTGCCGGTGAATACCTTGCGCGCTTTTCGGAGAGCCGCGTGACTCACCGGGTGCGCCAGGTGCTGTGCCGCATCCTGCCGCAAGGCGAGCCCAAGCGCGAAACCTTGGCCCAGGCCCTGCACCTGTCCCAGCGCACCTTGCAGCGCCGCCTGCAGGAAGAGGGCACCAGCTTCCAGACCCTGCTTGACGACACCCGTCGCGAGCTGGCCGAGCAGTACCTGGCCCAGCCAGGCATGACCCTGCTGGAAACCGCCTACCTGCTGGGTTTTGCCGACCCGAGCAACTTCTACCGCGCGTTCCGCCGCTGGTTCGATGTGACGCCCAGCGAATACCGCGCCCGGCTGGGTGCCGAGCCCGGCGAAGTCAGTGACGCCAGAACGCCGGCATGCACAACACCAGCACCGTGATGATTTCCAGGCGGCCGAGCAGCATGCCGGCGGCGAGGATCCACTTGGCGGCATCCGGCAACGTCGAGTAGTTGCCCGAAGGGCCGACCACTTCACCCAGGCCCGGGCCGACACCCGACACCGTGCCGGCTGCGCCGGTCAGAGCGGTCATCCAGTCCACCCCCAGCAGCGACAGCAGCAGGGCCATCACGCAAATGGTGATAGCGAAGAAGAACGAGAAGGTCAGGATAGAACGCACGATCTCTTCGTCCAGGCGATGGCCGTTGTACTTCTGCTTGATCACCGCGCGCGGGTGGATCAGCTGGTTGAGGCTGGCCTTGAGCAGGATGTAGGCCACCTGGAAACGGAAGATCTTGATACCCCCGGCCGTCGAGCCGGAGCAGCCACCGACGAAGCCCAGGTAGAAGAACAGCATCAGCGAGAAGTTGCCCCACAGGCTGTAGTCGCCCAAGGCGAAGCCGGTGGTGGTGACCACCGAGGTCACGTTGAGCGCCACGTGGCGCAAGGCGTCGAGCCAGTGCAGGTTGGTGGTGTACCAGTACCAGGTGCCGAGCACGACCCAGGTCACCACCAGCATGCCCAGCAGGCCCTGTACCTGCTGGTCGCGGATCAACGCCTTGCGGTTGCCGCGCAAGGTCGCCACGTACAGGGTAAAGGGCAGGCTGCCGAGGATCATCACCACCACCGCGACCCAGTGCACGGCGGGGATGTCCCACTTGGCCAGTGACTGGTCAGAGGTGGAGAAACCGCCGGTGGAGATCGCCGACATGGCGTGGTTGATTGCATCGAACGGGCTCATGCCGGCCCACCAGAAGGCCAGTGCGCCAAAGATCGAGAAACCGACGTACACGCCGACGATCGACTTGGCGACCATGTGCGAGCGCGGCATGACCTTCTCCGAGCGGTCCGACGACTCGGTCTGGAACAGGCGCATGCCACCGATGCGCAGCAGCGGCAGGATCGCCACCGCCATGGCAATGAAGCCGATGCCGCCAAGCCAGTGCAGCATCGAGCGCCACATCAGGATGCCTGGTGACATGTTGTCGAGCCCGCTGAGCACCGTGGCGCCGGTGGCGGTGATGCCGGACATGCTTTCGAAGAAGGCGTCGGTGTAGCTGATGTGCTGGGTCAGCAAGAACGGCAGGGCCGCAAAGATGCACACAACCACCCAGCTGCTGACCGTCAGCAGGTACATGTCGCGTGGGCGCAGGTGGACGTGCTCGGGCCGCCCCTGAGCGACCATGGCCAGGCCGGCGATGAATGTGATCAGGCTGGACCAGAGGAACGAGGGCATGTCGCCGGTGCGTTCGAAGATCACCAGGGTCGCCATGGGCACGGCCATGCCTACGGCCAGGGTAATCAGGAAGATGCCGATGATGAAACCAATGATCCTTAAGGTCGGCAACGCCATGTGATCTGCTCAGACTCGAAACGGAAGGGCGCCATTCTACCTATGGGTCTGGTGATGTAAACGCTAGAATGGCCGCACATTTACCTGCCAGGAGGGTAGCCGATGGAGGCTCTCGACGCATTGCTCAACCGTGTTTCCGTGCCACGCCTGACCGAACCTGCACCTAACGAGGCCCAACGCGAGGCGTTGTTCCAGGCGGCCTTGCGCGCACCGGACCACGGCCAGCTGCGGCCATGGCGCTTCCTGACCATCGAGGGTCAGGGCCGCGACAAGCTCGGTGAACTGTTCGCCGAAGCGCTGCAGCACAAGGGCGACGCCAGCCAGGCTGCGCTGGACAAGGCACGCGCGATGCCGCTGCGTGCGCCGTTGCTGATCGTGGTGATCGCCAAGCTGCAGGACCACTTCAAGGTGCCCAAGTCCGAGCAGCGCCTGGCAGCGGGTTGCGCGGCCCATGGCATCCTGATTGCTGCGCATGCCCAGGGCATCGGCGCGGTGTGGCGCACCGGCGACATGGCGTTCGATGCCCACGTGCACAAGGGCTTGGGGTTGGCCGAGAACGAGGAGCTGATCGGTTACCTGTATGTCGGCACGCCGCTGACCGAGCCGCGTACGGCGCCGATACTGGAAACCGCCGAGTACGTCAGCGTCTGGGGCGAATAACGCGCTGGATTCTTCGCGGACAAGCCCGCTCCCACAGGCACGGCGCAGGTTTCGAACCTGTGGTGATCCCTGTGGGAGCGGCCTTGCCGGGGCGCCGGACCGGTCAGAAAGGGCTGCAAAGCAGCCCCGGCTTGCTGTCAGTCAGCTGCGATGTTTTCAGGCAACTCCAGCCGGGCTACGAATCCACCCTGCGGGTGATTCTCCAGCACCAGGCTGCCGCCATGGCGCTCTGCCGCCTTGCGCGCAATCGCCAGGCCCAGCCCATGCCCCGCTGCCTCCTGCCCCGGCGCACGGAAGAACGGCTCCCCCAGCTGTGCCAGGTGCTCCGGCGCCACCCCGGGGCCGTGATCACGCACACTCAGGACGATCTGCCCGGGCTCGCGCTGCGCGCTGATCTCGATCGGCTGCCCCTGCGGGTTGAAGCGCAGGGCATTGCGCACCAGGTTGTCCACGGCGCGCTCGATCAGTGTCGGCCAGCCCTGCAGCGTCAACCCCGGTTGCGCCTCCAGCTTCACATCCTGCTCCGGCGCACTTAGCTGAGCGTCCTTGCGCACGCTGCCGAGCAGCGCGTTGAGGTCGACAGGCTCGGTATGGGCCTGCTCGGCATCGACCCTGGCCAACGTCAGGATTTCGCTGATCAGGTCTTCCAGGCGGTCGCATTCACGGGTCAGGCGCGGCCACAGGGCCTGGCGCTGTTCGGTTTCGGCACGTTCGGCCAGGGCCAGGGCAATGCGCAGGCGCGCCAGCGGTGAACGCAGCTCGTGGGACACGTCGCGCAGCAGCTGGCGCTGGCTGCCTATCAGGCTCTGCAGGCGCGCGCCCATCTTGTTGAAATCTTTGGCCAGCACACCAAACTCGTCACGCCGGGCAGCCAGGCGGGCCAGGCTGTTCTGTTGGTAGGTGGCCTGGCCAAGGTCGTGCACGGCGCCGCGCAGGCGGCTGAGCGGGCGGGTGATGGACAGGGTCACCAGCAGGCTGAACAAGGTCAGCACCACCAACGCGATGCCCAGCGCACTCAACGGCCACAGCAGGCTCTCGCGGTGCCACGCATCCAGCTCTGGGTGCGGGATGCGGTAGATCAGCAGGTAGGTCTCGCCGGTGTCGGGGCTGGTGTATTCCTCGGTCAAGCGGCGCCACGGCAGGCGGCGCTCGTCATTGTGCTGGCGCGCCTCGAACGCGGCAGCGCGGCGCGGGAAGGTACCGGGCACCACGGCATCGCCGCTGTCGTCGAGCACCTGTACATCGATCTTGTAGCGCTGCTTGCGTCGCTCCAGAAATGCCTGGGCAGACTCCAGGCCCTCCTGCTCATAATGCTGGGTCCAATGGCTGGCCATGGTTTTCAGGCCCGGGTGGCGGCTGAGGATCCAGGCGTCCTGGTTGAGCATGTGGCCGAGCAGGATCGACAGGCCCGCGACGAGGGTGATAGCCAGCCAGAAGCTGGCCAGGATGCGCCAGAACAGAGAACGCAAGAGCACCTCCTGTAAACGGGAAAAGCCCGGCCCGCTTGAGGGCGGGCCGGGCATTGGGGGACAGCTTACTGGGCCTTGCCAGCTTTTTCAGCTTTCCAGGCCTGGAACTCCTTCCATTCAGCCTTGCGTGCTTCGCGTTCCTTCTGCAGTTCGTCGAATTTCTTCTGCTGGTCAGGCTTGAGCAGTGCGCGGACCTGGCTGTCGGTCTTGTCGTGGCTGGCCTTGAGTTCGTCTTTCATGGCCTTCTGGTCGGCTGCCGGCAGCTTGTTCAGGTAGCGCTCGGTGATTTCGTGGCGGTTCTTCATCTGCTCGCCCATCAGCTTGCCGATCTGCTGGCGCTGGTCGCGGCTCAGGTCCAGTTGGGCGAAAGGCGCATCACCGCGATGATGCGGGCCGTCGTGACGCGGGCCGCCTTCAGGCATGGCCATGGCCACGGTTGGCAGGGCGGCGGCGAACATCAGAGCGATAAGGGTCTTGCGCATGGTGTCTCTCCTGTCATAGGCCGGTGGTTACCGGATGAGCTCAGTCTAGGGAGATCAAGGTCAAGCGCAGTCAGCGCAGCGTAAAGGCAGGGTAAAGATGAGCTGGGATTTTGTAGAAGCGGCCTTGTGTCGCGAAAGGGCTGCGCAGCAGCCCCAAGGATTCAGTGTACATGCATGAGTTGCTGGGGCTGCTTCGCAGCACTTTCGCGACACAAGGCCGCTCCCACAATGTCAGAGGCTGTAGTAGTAACCGCGGCTACGCAGCGCGACGATCCGTGGCCGGCCATCGGCATGCGGGCCAACCTTCTTGCGCAGGTTGCTGACGTGCATGTCCAGGCTGCGGTCGTACAGGGTCAGCTTGCGCCCCAGGGCGATCTGCGCCAGTTCCTGCTTGTCCAGCGGCTCGCCGGGCTGGCGTAGCAGCGCTTCGAGGATGCGGCTTTCGGACAGTGTCAGGCTCATGTCGCGGCCATCGATGCTGACCACCCCCCGCACCGGGCTGAACGCCAGGTCACCGATTTCCAGCTGGGTGGTGGTGGCGGTGGGGTGGCTGCGGCGCAGCACGGCGCGCAGGCGGGCGGTGAGCTCACGGGGGTCACAGGGCTTGGCCAGGTAATCGTCGGCGCCCAGCTCCAGGCCGAGGATGCGGTCCAGGGGTTCACCACGGGCCGACAACATCAGCACCGGCAGCTCGGCATGCTCGCTGCGCAGCTGCTTGAGCAGCTCCAGGCCGCTGCCGTCGGGCAGCATCACATCCAGCACCACGGCTGCCGGGGCATGCTCGGCCAATGCCTGGCGCGCGCTCTGGCCATCGTGGCAGGCGCGTACTGCAAACCCTTCCTGGGTCAGCCAGCTGCCGAGCAGCTCGCAGAGTTCCTGGTCATCATCAATCAGTAACAGCTCGCTCATGACTCACTCAATTCAACCATTGACGGCGTCTACTGTGTCCGCCAGTGGCAAAGATACCGCAGACTGAGGACGAGTGTGCAATTGGAGCGGGGGAGGCTGCGTCGCCCTCTTCGCGGGCACGCCCGCTCCCACAGGTCTCTGGCAGCCTTCGGGCCTGTGCAATCCCTGTGGAAGCGGCGGTTCGGCGCCCCGACTTGCCCGCGAAGCAGACGACGCGATATCAGGTCAAGGCAGGACTTGCTTGAACGGCTTGACGATGACCTTGTCGTACACGCCGGCGGCGATGTAAGGGTCGGCATCGGCCCAGGCCTGGGCAGCGGCCAGCGAGTCGAACTCAGCGACGATCAGGCTGCCGCTGAAGCCAGCTTCGCCCGGGTCGTTGCTGTCGATGGCCGGGTGCGGGCCGGCCAGCACCACGCGGCCTTCGACCTTGAGCTGCTGCAGGCGCTCGATGTGCGCCGGGCGTGCGGCCAGGCGTTTTTCCAGGGAGTTCGCGACGTCGCTGGCGATGATGGCGTAGAGCATGTCAATCCTTGGGTTTGGAGGTGGAAGGGTCGTCGTGCAGGTGGCGCGACAGGTACACACCCTGCGCCACCAGGAACAGCACGGTCATGCCGAGGCTGCCGAACACCTTGAAGTCGACCCAGTACGCCTGGAAGGTGAAGGCGACGAACAAGTTGGCAGCACCGCAGAACACGAAGAAGGCGATCCAGGCCACGTTCAGGCGCGACCAGATGGCATCGGGCAGGGTCAGCGCATGGCCCATGATGCGTTTGATCAGCACCCGGTCGCCGATGAAGTGGCTACCGGCAAAGGCCAGGGCGAACAGCCAGTTGACCACCGGCGCCTTCCACTTGAGGAAGGTTTCGCTGTGGAAAGTCAGGGTCAGGCCGCCGAACACCAGGCAGGCGACCAAGGTCAGCCACTGGCCCTTTTCCAGCTTGCGCTGGCGCAGGAACAGCGCGCCGTACACCACCAGCGAGCTGATGATCAGCATCGCCGTGGCACTGTAGATGCCGCCGAATTCGAAGCTGTGGCCAGCAACGTCCATCGGCCGTGGGTCGAGCTTGTAGACGATGAAGAACAGCAGCAGCGGGATGAAATCGATGAATTGTTTCACAATGGCAGCCAGAATCGGGATGTGACGGCATAATAACAAACATCGATTCCAGCGAAAGCGCTCCTCCATGAATGTTGATCTGCACTGTCACAGCACGGCCTCCGACGGCGCCCTGTCGCCCACGGACCTGGTCGCCCGGGCCCACGAGCACGGGGTGCAAACGCTGGCACTGACCGACCACGACACCCTCGAAGGCCTGCCCGAGGCGCGCCAGGCCTGCCACGCGCGCGGCATGCACTGGGTCAGCGGGGTAGAGCTGTCGTGCACCTGGGGGGGCGCGACCATTCATGTGCTGGGCTACCACTTCCCGCTAGATGCACCACCCTTGCTCCAGGCCATCGAGTCCCTGCACCGTGGCCGCTGGTTGCGCGCCGAGGAAATCGACAGACGGTTGGCGGCCAAGGGCATGCCCGGAGCCCTCGACGGTGCGCGGGCCGTGCAGCAAGAGTTGGGGGACAGCGGCAACGCGCCTGCGCGGCCGCATTTTGCCGAATTCATGGTGCGCGCCGGTCACGTCAAGGACCGCGGCGAGGCCTTTCGCAAGTGGCTGGGGGCCGGCAAGCTGGGCGACGTCAAGCAGCACTGGCCAACCCTGGACGAAACTGTCGCCACCTTGCGCCAGTCCAACGCCTGGGTGAGCCTTGCGCACCCCATGCACTACGATCTGACCCGCAGCAAGCGCAGGCGGCTGATTGCCGACTATATTCAGGCAGGCGGGCAGGCACTTGAAGTGGTCAATGGGATGATGCCGGCCGAGCAGGTGGGCACGATGTCCATCCTTACCCGTGAGTTCGGCCTGCTGGCAAGCGCTGGCAGCGATTTCCACGGCCCCGGCACCTGGGGCGAGATCGGTGCCTACCGGCCATTGCCCGAGGACTTGCCACCTCTGTGGCGTCGATTCAGCCATGAACAGCCTATGGCGCTATGAACAGGAAGACTTCGTGAGCCAATTTTTCCAGATTCATCCGGAGAACCCACAGCCGCGCCTGATTCGCCAGGCGGTGGAGATCATCCGCAAGGGTGGGGTGGTGGTCTATCCGACTGACTCGGCCTATGCCCTGGGTTGCCAGATCGGCGACAAGGCAGCAATCGAGCGGGTGCGCCGTCTGCGCGGCCTGGACAAGACCCACAACTTCACCCTGATGTGTTGCGACATGTCGCAGCTGGGGCTGTATGCCAAGGTCGACACCGGCACCTTCCGCCTGCTCAAGGCCCATGTGCCGGGGCCGTACACCTTCATCCTCAACGGTACCCGCGAAGTGCCGCGCCTGCTGCTGCATGAAAAGCGCCGCACCATTGGCTTGCGCGTGCCGGACCACGCCATCACGCTGGCGTTGCTGGCCGAATTGGGCGAGCCGTTGATGAGCGTGAGCCTGATCCTGCCGGGCGACACCGAGCCAATGACCGACCCCTACGAGATTCGCGAGCGCCTGGAGCACCATGTCGACCTGGTCATCGATGGCGGCTTCGGCGACCTCAAGGCCTCGACCATTATCGACTTGTCCGGCGACGAGCCTGAACTGATCCGTGAAGGCTGCGGCGACCCTACGCCGTTCATGGTCAACGCGTGAGTCAGGTGGAGGCACCCGAGGCAGCGGCCGAACAGGCGGCCGTGCAACCAGAATTGCCCCCCCAGCAGTTGCAGCTGGCCCTGGTCTACGGTGAAGCGCTGACCGAGTTGCCGCTGGACCTTTACATCCCGCCCGACGCCCTGGAAGTCATCCTCGAAGCGTTCGAGGGCCCGCTGGACCTGCTGCTGTACCTGATCCGCAAGCAGAACATCGACATCCTCGACATCCCGGTGGCGGAAATCACCCGCCAGTACATGGGCTACGTCGAGCTGATGAAGAGCGTGCGCCTGGAGCTGGCGGCCGAATACCTGGTGATGGCGGCCATGCTCGCCGAGATCAAGTCGCGCATGCTGCTGCCGCGCTCGGCCGCGATCGAGGAAGAAGAGGGCGACCCACGCGCCGAACTGATCCGCCGCCTGCAGGAGTACGAGCGCTTCAAGGCCGCCGCCGAGGGCATCGATGAGCTGCCACGGGTTGGCCGCGAGATTGTCGTACCGCGCCTGGAGGCACCGCAGGCGAAAGTGCGCAAGCTGCTGCCGCAGGTAAGCCTCGAGGAGCTGCTGGTGTCCATGGCCGAGGTCATGCGCCGCAACGACCTGTTCGAAAGCCACCAGATCACCCGTGAGACGCTGTCTACCCGCGAGCGCATGAGCGATGTGCTGGAGCGCCTCAAGGGCGGTGCCTTCGTGCCGTTCGTCGAGTTGTTCACGCCCGAGGAGGGCAAGCTCGGCGTGGTGGTGACCTTCATGGCGATCCTCGAGCTGGTGAAGGAATCGCTGGTCGAACTGGTGCAGAATGAGCCTTTTGCGCCGATCCATGTGCGGCTGCGCCCCGAGTCTGTCGAAGAACCTGATGAATCTGAATGAACCCCGCGACCTGGCGTCGCTGATCGAAGCCTTCCTGCTCGCCTCGGGCAAGCCGCAGTCCCTCGAACGCCTCTACGAGCTGTTCGAAGAAGCCGAGCGCCCCGAGCCGAAGGTGTTCAGAAAGGCCCTGGAAGTGCTCGGCAAGTCTTGCGCCGGGCGGGCGTTCGAGCTCAAGGAAGTGGCCACCGGTTACCGCCTGCAGATTCGCGAAAGCTTCGCGCCCTGGGTTGGCCGGCTGTGGGAGGAGCGCCCGCAGCGGTATTCCCGCGCACTGCTCGAAACCATGGCGCTGATCGCCTACCGCCAGCCCATCACCCGTGGCGAAATCGAAGATGTACGGGGGGTGGCGGTCAACAGCAACATCATCAAGACGCTGATGGAGCGTGAGTGGATTCGCGTGGTCGGCCACCGCGAGGTACCTGGGCGCCCGGCGATGTTCGCCACCACCAAGGCGTTTCTCGATCACTTCAACCTCAAGAGCCTGGACGAGCTGCCAGCGCTTGCCGAACTGCGCGAAATGGAACCGGAGCCACTGCTCGATCCGGATGACGCGCCGGTGCCGGCACACCTGCAGGCGCTGGCCGATGCCAGCCTGGGTGAGGAAGAGGAGGTGGCTGAGCCGAAGGATGAGACCAGCTTCCGCAGCCTGCTGGTTGAGCTGGATGCCATGGAGGAGGGGCTCAAGACCGACTTCGATGACCTTCGTGAGGAAGAGCCGGAGGTTTCGGTAGAGGAAGAGGGCAAGTCAGAGCCCTGACTCTTTTGCCGCGTGTGCCGGCCCTTTCGCGGGTAAACCCGCTCCTACAGGTACTGCGCCGCAATCAGGATGTGACCTCCTTGTGGGCGCGGGTTTACCCGCGAAAGGGCAGGCACTGGCCACACATCACCATTAGGCAGAATTCACTCGCAAAGCTGACAAAACCCTCTACCCTCCAGTGCGTTCCCCCAGCGAACCGCGTATGATGCGCGGCCTTTTGGCGCGTTCGTCGCCAGAACCCTGTTTTCATTCCTACACCGGGAGGTGCCCAGATGAGTGAGCAAGACCTGCAAAATACCGAAATCACCCCGCCAGCCGGCGAGAAGCTGCAGAAAGTGCTGGCGCGCATTGGCGTCGGTTCGCGCCGTGACGTCGAAGCCTGGATCAGCCAGGGCCGCATCAAGGTCAACGGCGTCGAGGCCACCCTCGGCCTGCGCGTCGACCTGCACGACGCCATCACCGTCGACGGCAAGCTGATCAAGCGCGAGGAGGCTGCTGAAGCCACGCGCCGGGTCATCATGTACAACAAGCCCGATGGCGAGATCTGCACCCGTGACGACCCGGAGGGCCGCCCGACCGTGTTCGACCGCCTGCCGCGGCCGAAAGAAGGTCGCTGGATCAACATCGGCCGCCTGGACATCAACACCACTGGCCTGCTGCTGTTCACCACCGACGGTGAGCTGGCCAACCGCCTGATGCACCCGTCCTACGAGATGGACCGCGAATACGCCGTGCGTGTACGTGGCGAAGTCGACGACGAGATGATCGACCGCCTGAAGGCGGGCGTGATGCTCGAAGACGGCCCGGCCAAGTTCACCGACATCCAGAAGGCGCCGGGTGGCGAAGGCTTCAACCACTGGTACCACTGCGTGGTGATGGAAGGCCGCAACCGTGAAGTACGCCGCCTGTGGGAGTCCCAGGGCATGGTGGTCAGCCGCCTGAAGCGCGTGCGTTTCGGCCCGGTGTTCCTCAACTCCGACCTGCCGATGGGCCGCTGGCGTGAGATGACCCAGGGCGAAATCGACATCCTGGCTGCTGAAGTAGGCTTGCAGCCGGTGGCGCTGCCAACCCTGAACCTCAAGGCCAAGGACAAGATGGAGCGCCTGCAGCGCAAGTCGAGCCGGCCAATGGGGCGCAACGAGCGCGTACGTAGCCTGCGCCCGGCCCATGAAGGCGGTGCTGCAGCCGCTGAGCGCCCGGCACGTCAGCCGCGGGATACCTCAGGTGAGCGCCCTGCGCGTCAGTCGCGCGACGAAGCGCCGCGCAAAGGCAACCGTGGCAGCGCCGTGGCCGAGCGCCCGAGCGAGATGCGCAAGCGCCCAGGCAAGCCTGACGGTGACAAGCCGGCCGGCCGTGGCCGCGGCAAGCCGCGTGGTTGATTGCATTGTGCGGCAATGAGAACCAGCCTTCGGGCTGGTTTTTTTATGCCTGTGAGAAATTGGGGGCTGAGTAGCGCCCCCAAGATATTGAAGAAAAAGAATTTTTCGGACGACTGGCAAGTTTCCAAACCACCCTGTAAATAAATTCTTACAGAACTGCTCGAATTCAGCCTGGATTTCGGAATTTTCGTATTCGTGTAAACAGAACTTGCCGCGTCCCCCGCCCTTGAGCCTCTTCCTCCATCCCGCCCTATCTTGTCCAAACCCCCGTACCACGGTGATATAGCGCTCATTGCCGTGTGCAAGAGCCCGTCCACAGAGCCGGGCTGACAAAACAACAAATGGAGGCGCCATGTACGCCGATCACTCCGCCTTTTCAGGTGCCTACCACAGGATCGCTGCGTTTTTTCCCGAGGAAACGATGCAACGCGTTGACGCCTGCGCGTTTGCAGGGGTATACAGTGCGCCGCGTTTTACCTGTGACCCTCTTGCGTACCGCGCACTCTTGCCAACACCAGGCTGATCCGCCCCGGCGGCATCCGTTGGCAGGAAACCCAAGGTAACCACCTTGCCCATTCCGCTGCGCCACGAGCGCGGTGGGTCCGATTCCGTCACAGATAAAAACAATGCAGGTGACTTCGTTCATGAGTGGACAAAACATGCATTCAGGCGAGCTCAAGCGGGGCCTGAAGAACCGCCACATCCAGTTGATCGCCCTCGGCGGCGCGATTGGTACCGGCCTGTTCCTCGGCTCGGCAGGCGTGATGAAATCCGCCGGTCCGTCGATGATCCTGGGTTACGCCATCTGCGGCTTCATCGCCTTCATGATCATGCGCCAGCTTGGCGAGATGATCGTCGAAGAGCCGGTGGCCGGCTCGTTCAGCCACTTTGCGCATACCTACTGGGGCGGCTTCGCCGGCTTCCTGTCGGGCTGGAACTGCTGGGTGCTGTACATCCTGGTGGGCATGTCGGAGCTGTCGGCGGTGGGCAAGTACGTTCACTACTGGTGGCCGGAGATCCCGACCTGGGTCACGGCGGCAGCATTCTTCGTGCTGATCAACGCAATCAACCTGATGAACGTGAAGTTCTTCGGTGAAGCCGAATTCTGGTTCGCCATCATCAAGGTCGTGGCCATCGTCAGCATGATCGGCCTGGGCGCCTACCTGCTGACCAGCGGCAACGGCGGCCCTGACGCCTCGGTGAGCAACCTGTGGAGCCATGGCGGCTTCTTCCCGCATGGTGTCAGCGGCCTGGTGATGGCCCTGGCGTTCATCATGTTCTCCTTCGGTGGCCTGGAAATGCTCGGCTTCACCGCCGCCGAGGCCGACAAGCCGAAGACCGTGATACCGAAGGCGATCAACCAGGTCATCTACCGCATCCTGATCTTCTATGTCGGTGCCCTGATCGTGCTGTTGTCGCTGACCCCTTGGGACAACCTGGTCGCCAGCATCGACGCGTCCGGTGGCAGCTATGGCAGCAGCCCGTTCGTCCAGGTGTTTTCGCTGCTGGGCAGCGACGTGGCGGCCAACCTGCTGAACTTCGTGGTCCTGACCGCCGCGCTGTCGGTGTACAACAGCGGCACTTACTGCAACGCGCGCATGCTGCTGGGCATGGCCGAGCAGGGTGACGCGCCGGCTTCGCTGGCCAAGGTCGACAAGCGTGGCGTACCCGTGCGTTCGATCCTGGTGTCGGCGGCTGTGACCCTGATTGCCGTGCTGCTCAACTACCTGATGCCGCAGAATGCGCTGGAGCTGTTGATGTCGCTGGTGGTCGCGACCCTGGTGATCAACTGGGCGATGATCAGCTACTCGCACCTGAAGTTCCGCCAGCACCTTGACCGTGTTGGCCAGAAGCCGCTGTTCAAGGCGCTGTGGTACCCCTACGGCAACTACTTGGTGCTGGCTTTCGTGGTGCTGATCCTCGGCATCATGCTGATGATTCCGGGCATCCAGGTGTCGGTGTATGCAATTCCTGTGTGGCTGGGAGCGATGCTGGTCGCCTACCTGCTCAAGGGCAAGCGCCGGCCGCAGGCCAATGGCACTGCAGGTACCGTGGCCAAGTAAATCTTTGGCTGCTTGAAGAAACCCGATGTCAGGTGACTGGCATCGGGTTTCTTATTGCCTGTTCCGGCCCTTTCGCGGGTAAACCCGCTCCCACAAGTGCAGCATGGACTTCAAGGCGGGCGCTTGGCTTGTGGGGGGCTGTACCGGCCCTTTCGC
>NZ_BCAZ01000061.1:0-32715 GCF_001320205.1 Pseudomonas sp. NBRC 111123 | reverse complement strand
CGCTCGGTCTCACAGGCGCAGAAGATGTTGCGACGGGCCCCTCAGCGCTTGTTCAAACCTTTCGCCAAGCGGTCGCCACTTAGCTGGATCAGCGCCACCAAGGCCACCAGCATGGCAATCACGGTCAGCATGATCTGGCTGTCAAAGCGTTGATAGCCATACCGATAGGCAATATCCCCCAGCCCCCCCGCGCCAATCGCCCCGGCCATGGCCGACGAGTTGATCAGCGTGACCAAGGTAATGGTGAACCCACCGACAATCCCCGGCAGCGCCTCGGGCAGCAGCACATGCCAGACGATATGCCAGCGCCGGCAACCCATGGCTTGCGCCGCCTCGACCAGGCCATGGTCGACCTCGCGCAAGCTCACCTCGGCAATCCGTGCGAAAAACGGTGTGGCGGCGATGGTCAGTGGCACCACGGCGGCCCAGACGCCGTAGGTAGTTCCCACCACCAGCCGGGTGAAGGGGATCAGCGCAACCATCAGGATCAGGAACGGGATCGAGCGGAACAGGTTGACGAAGGCACCCAGCACCCGGTTCAGCAAGGGTGCCTCGAAGATGCCGCCTTTGTCGCTGGTGACCAGCAGCACCGCCATCGGCACACCTACCAGCAGCGCGACCAGCGACGACACGCCAACCATCAGCAGGGTGTCGAGCAGGCCTTCGAGCAAGCGATCAAACCACATGGCCCAGTACCTCCACGTCTTCAGCCCAGCGGCGGGCGCGTTCGAGCAATTGGTGCGTGTCGTGCGGCGAGCCCTGTATCGACAGGATCAGCTGCCCGAGCGCATGCTCGCCGATGGTCTCTACACCCCCCTGGAGCAGGCGCACGCGCCCGCCCAACTCCGCGAACAGGTCCGACAGCGCGGGCTCGCCGAGCAGGGTGAGCTTGAGCACCAGCGCACTGTCACGGCCCACCGGGCTGGCGCGCAGGCTTGCCTGCAAAGCCGCAGGCAGTTTGGTCTGCAACGGCGCGAGCAGGGTGCGGGTGACCTCATGACGTGGGCTGCCGAACACGCGCCAGACTTCGCCTTGTTCGACGATTGCGCCACGCTCCAGCACCACCACGCGCTGGCAGATGTCGCGGATCACCGCCATTTCGTGGGTGATCAGCACCACGGTCAGGCCCAGGCGCCGGTTGATGTCGCGCAGCAGTTCGAGGATCGACGCCGTGGTCTCGGGGTCCAGCGCCGAGGTGGCTTCGTCGCACAGCAGAATCTCGGGATCATGCACCAAGGCCCGGGCGATGCCGACCCGTTGCTTCTGCCCGCCGGACAGCTGCGCCGGATAGACGTGATGTTTTTCCTGCAGGCCAACCAGCTCCAACAACTCACGGACCTTGCGCTGGCGCTCGGCCTTGGCAATACCCGCCACCTTCAGCGGCAACTCGACGTTCTGCCACACGGTCTTGGCTGACATCAGGTTGAAGTGCTGGAAGATCATGCCGATGCGCCGGCGCAGCGCCACCAGGTGGTCCTCATCGAATGGCGCGATGTCTACCTGGTCGATCAGCACGCGCCCCTGGCTCGGCTGTTCGAGGCGGTTGATGGTGCGCAGCAGCGACGACTTGCCAGCGCCACTGCGGCCGATGATGCCGAAGATTTCACCACGGCGGATGTTCAGGTCGATGCCTTGCAGCGCGGGTTGTTGCTGGCCAGGGTAGGTCTTGCCCAGCCCGATGAAACGGACATGGGCGTCGTTGACCTCCGGGCGCAGGGCCTGCTCCCTGGCCGTTGGCGGCGATGGTTGTGCGGTGGGCGCCCTGAGCGCGTTGGCCTGGCTCATGTCAGCCTTCCCAACCGGCCTGGTACAGGCTGCCATGGGCCTTGTTCAGTGCCGAACGCACGGCAGGCGAGTGCTGGTAGATATCGACGAACCTGGCCAGGCGCGGGTCATCCTTGCTCTGCGGGCGGATGACGAACTGAATCACGTACTCCTTGTTTTCGAGGCCATCGAACAGCAACGCCGAAGTGGCATCGAACGTGTTGGCCAGGCGGATGTAGGCCGGGTAGCCCTGGACCAGGTCGGCGTCGTCATAGGCGCGCACCAGCTGCACGGCTTCGACCTGCAGGATCTTGAGCTTCTTCGGGTTGGCGACGATGTCGTCCTCGGTGGCCTTGTAGCCGACACCCGGCTTGAGGGTAATCAAGCCGGCCTTGGCCAGCAGCTGCAGGCCACGGCCGCTGTTGATCGGGTCGTTGGCGATGGCCACGCTGGCGCCCTCGGGCAGTTCGGCGAAGCTCTTGTAACGCTTCGAGTAAAGGCCGACGTTGTTGATGATGCCTGGGGCATAGGGCACCAGGTTGAAGCCGGCTGCAGCCTTGGCGTTCTCCAGGAAGGGGATGTGCTGGAAGTAGTTCACGTCGATGTCGCCGCTATTCAGGCTGACATTCGGCGCGATCCAGTCGCTGAACTCGATCAGCTTCACTTCCAGGCCTTGCTTGTGGGCTTCCTCCACCGCCGCCTCCAGGGGGATGGCGAAGGCTGCGGTGGTGCCGATTTTCAGCGGTTCGGCAGCGAAGGCGCTGGCAGACAGGCCGAGGGTGACGGCGATGGCCGCGACGGGCCGGAACAGTTTTTCAAGCATGGTGCAGGGCTCCAGTCGGGGCAGGGATGTGGGTGTTGCGGTAGGCGGAACCGGGGTGGTCGGCGGGCAGGTGCGGGTGAGCGCTGGCGAACAGCTTCTGGCGCAGGGTGCCGTCGGCGTAGGCGGTCTTGTAACGGCCACGCTGCTGCAGTTGCGGGACCACCAGCTCGATAAAGTCCTCATAGCTTTCCGGGGTGACGGTGCGGGACAGGTTGAAGCCGTCCAGGCCGGTGTCGTCGATCCAGGCGATCAGCTGTTCGGCTACCTGATCCGGCGCGCCGACCAGGGTTACATAGCGCCCGCCGAGGGCGTGCTGCTCCAGCAGGCGGCGGCGGGTCCAGGCGTTGTCCTGCAACTGGCGGGTGGCCGACTGGATGGCGTTGCCTTTGCTTGCACCAATGGGCTCGTCCAGCCCGTAGGTGGCAAAGTCGATGCCGGTAGAGGCCGCGAAGTGGGCCACGCCGGCTTCCGCGCTGGCATGTTGCAGGTACTCGGCGTACTTGGCCTGCGCCTGCTGCTCGGTGGGCGCGACGATCACCGTGATGCCCATGAACACTTTCACTGCCTGCGGATCGCGGCCGGCGGCCTGGGCAGCCGCGCGCACCTTGTCGACCTGGGCGCGGGTGCCGGCTTTATCCTGGCCGCTGATGAACACGCACTCGGCATGGTTACCGGCAAACGCCAGGCCACGAGGCGAGCTGCCCGCCTGGAACAGCACCGGCGTGCGTTGTGGCGAGGGTTCGCACAGGTGGTAGCCCTCGACCTTGTAGAACTCGCCCTGGTGTTGCACCTTGCGCACCTTGCCCGGCTCGGCGTACACCCGGCGTTGGCGATCGTTGACCACGGCGTCATCGGCCCAGCTGCCTTCCAGCAGCTTGTACAACACCTGCAGGTATTCATCGGCCTGGTCGTAGCGGCGGTCATGCTCGGGCTGCTGCGCCAGGCCCATGGCACGGGCGGCGCTGTCGAGGTAACCGGTAACGATGTTCCAGCCGACCCGGCCGTTGCTCAGGTGATCGAGGGTGGAGAGGCGCCGGGCGAACAGGTACGGCGCTTCGTAGGTCAGGTTGGCGGTGAGGCCGAAGCCCAGGTTGCGGGTGACGGCGGCCATGGCCGAAACCAGCAGCAGCGGGTCGTTGACCGGCAGCTGGATCGACTCCTTGAGGGTCACGTCGACGGCGTTGCCGTAGATGTCATAGGTGCCGACGATATCGGCGATGAACAGGCCATCGAACAGCCCGCGCTCCAGCAGGCGTGCCAGGTCGGTCCAGTATTCCAGGGTCTTGTACTGGGTCGAGGTGTCCCGTGGGTGGGTCCACAGGCCGTGGTTGATGTGCCCGATGCAGTTCATGTTGAAGGCATTGAGCAGGATCTGCTTGGCCATCAGATGGTCCCCCGGCGCGGTGGGTTGGTGTTGTTCAGGTAGTAGTTGCCGATGGCGTGGTACTTCCAGCGCACCGGGTCGTGCAGGGTGTGCACGCGGGCGTTGCGCCAGTGGCGGTCAAGGTTGTGCTCGGCCAGGGTGGCCTGGCTGCCGGCCAGTTCGAACAGGGTGGTACCGGCGGCGAGGGATACTTCCGTGCTGATCGCCCGTGCTTCGGCCACGGCAATCGAAGCGGCGGCGACGCTGTCGGTGTTGCTGTCGGCCTGGGCGTGGTCGAGGAATTCGCCGGCGCGTTCGAGCAGCGCTTCAGCGGCATGCAGGCGGATCACCAGTTGGCCGAAGCTTTTCAGGGTCAGCGGGTCATCGCTGGCCTTGTCCAGGCCGGAGTCGACCCATGGCCGGCTGCGTGTGCGCACGAAATGCAGGGCATCATCCAGGGCGGCGCGGGCGATACCGGTGTCGATGGCTGCGTGGAGAATCTGCGCCAGCGGGCCCACCGGGGTCGGGCGCTCGAAAGCGCTCTGGAAGGGCACCACGTCGCCAGCATCGACCCAGACGTTGTCGAAAGTCACCGAACCGCTGCCGGTGGTGCGCTGGCCGAAGCCGCTCCAATCGTCGATTACCTGCAGGCCCTGGCTGTCGGCTGGGACAAAGGCCAACTGCTGGCGGCCTTGATCGTCAATCACCGAGGTCGGAATACGCTGGGCGTAGAGCGCGCCGGTGGCGTAGAACTTGCGGCCGTTTATGCGGTAACCGGTGCCGTCACGGGTCAGGCGGGTGGTGCGGTCGTGGGCGGTTTTCGTGCCCAGCTCGGCCAGGGCGTTGCCGAAGCGGCGGCCTGCCAGCACTTCGGCATAAAGGCGCTGTTGCTGCTCGGGGCTGCCGTTCACCCTCAGCACTTCCAGGGCATAGAAGTGGTTCTGCGGGATCTGGCCGAGCGAAGCATCGGCTTGGGCGATGCGGGCGATGACCTGGGCCAGGGTGACGTTGGACACGCCCGCGCCGCCGAAGGCCTTGGGCACACTGATGGCCCACAGGCCGGAGCGGGTGAACAGCGCCAGTTCGGCGTGGGGCAGGCGGCGTTCGCGGTCGCGCAGGGCGCTGTCGCGTCTGAGTTGCTGAGCGATATGTTCAGCGACGGAAAGTGCCTGGGCGTCGCTGGTGATAACGGATGTAGTCATGGTGTTCTCCGGGGCCATGGGGCCGCCCTGCGGCCCTTTCGCGACGCAAGGCTGCTCCTACAAGGAACCGCGATCGCCTGTAGGAGCGGCCTTGTGTCGCGAAAGGGCTGCAAGGCAGCCCCCGAGGCCCTCAAATCAGATCCAGGAATGCCGGGCGGGCAGGGTGCCGTTGAGGTGGTAAGCGCCAACCGCGTGGTACTTCCAGCGCACCGGGTCGTGCAGGGTGTGCACCCGGGCATTGCGCCAGTGCCGGTCGAGGTTGAACTCGGCCAGGCTCGCGCGGCTGCCAGCCAGCTCGAACAGCTTCTCGCTGGCTTGCAGCGAGATCTCGGTGGTCAGCACCTTGGCTTCGGCCACGGCAATCGACGCCCGCGCTGCGGCGTCAGCATCGATCGGCCCGGCATTGACCTCGTCGAGTACGCGCGCAGCCTTGCGCAACAGCGCCTCTGCGGCGTGCAGTTCGAGCTTCAGGCGGCCGATATCGGCAATCACGTACGGGTCATCGCTGGCGCGCTCGACCTTGGCTTCGATCCAGGGCCGGGATTTCTCACGGACGAAGGCGATGGCATCGTCGATGGCTGCCTCGGCGATGCCGGCATCGATGGCCGCCTGAATCAGCTGCGAGGCCGCACCCTGGATATTGGGCAGGTCCCGCTGGCGCCAGTTGTCGATGACCAGTTCGGCATCCACCGGCACCTGATCGAGCAGCACGGTACCGCTGGCCGTTGTGCGCTGGCCGAAGCCGGACCAGTCGTCGACGATGCGCAGCCCAGGGCTGCCGCGACGGACAAAGGCCAGGCGCTGTCGGCCTTCGTCGTCCAGCGCCTTGACCGCCACCCAATGGGCGAACAGGGCGCCTGTGGAGTAGAACTTCTCACCGCTGATGCGATAGCCGTCAGCGCTGTGGGTGATTCTGGCCTTGAGCGTCAGGGTGTCTTTGGTGCCGCGCTCGGGGCCGGCATTGCCGATGCGCCAGCCGTCCAGCACGCTGCGGAAGATCAGCGCCTGCTGGGCTTCGGTAGCGGTCAGGCGCAGCAGTTGTAGCATGCCGAACTGGTTTTGCGGGATTTGCCCCAGGGCCGGGTCGGCGGCG
Organism: Pseudomonas sp. NBRC 111123; assembly: GCF_001320205.1. NCBI lineage: Bacteria > Pseudomonadati > Pseudomonadota > Gammaproteobacteria > Pseudomonadales > Pseudomonadaceae > Pseudomonas > Pseudomonas sp. NBRC 111123. The sequence continues at coordinate 26,470 of NZ_BCAZ01000061.1, read as the reverse complement.
CTGATCAGGCGGAACACCTCGGCGACGGTTGCGAACGAAACGTCTGGGCCGCCATAGGCCTTGGGTACGCTGATGCTGCCCAGGCCGCTGCGGGTGAACTGTTCGATTTCTGCCCAAGGCAGCTTGCGTTGCTGGTCGCGACGGGCGGCCTGTTCGCGGGCAATGGCGGCCAGCTCATGGGCGGCTTGCAGGGCTTCGGCGTCGTTGCGCAGGACCTTGGCCGGCAGCAGCAGGGGCGAGCTGTCGAGGTCGCTGTGGAATCGGGTATTTGGCTGGGTGGTCATCAGAACCGAACCTCACAAAGTGGATGCGTCGCTTCAGCTGATGGCGACAACGTTTGCTGGTCCGGTGGTCCGGTTTATATACCCTAATGGCTTATTAAAAGTTTATGAACTAACTCTTTGGAATATACATAGAAGAGAGGGAATTGCTGTGGATGCTCCGGCCCTTTCGCGGGTAAACCCGCTCCCACAGGGGACCGCACAGGTTTGAATACTGTGGAGTATCTGTGGGAGCGGGTTTACCCGCGAAGAGGCCGCAGAGGATTTATTCGGAAGCGGCAGTCCCGAGGAACTTGCGCAGGAACTGCCGGGTACGTTCTTCCTTCGGGTTGGCAAACAGCGCCTTGGCGTCGCCCTGTTCCACGATCACGCCCTTGTCGAAGAAGATCACCCGGTTCGCCACATCCCGGGCAAAGCTCATTTCGTGGGTGACGATGATCATGGTGCGCTTTTCCTCGGCCAGGCCGCGGATGGTCGTCAGCACTTCACCGACCAGCTCCGGGTCGAGCGCCGAAGTGGGTTCGTCGAACAGGATGACTTCAGGCTCCATGGCCAGTGCGCGGGCAATCGCCACGCGTTGCTGCTGGCCGCCGGAAAGGCGCCGTGGGTAGGCGTCTTCTTTGCCCGCCAAGCCGACCTTGGCCAGCAGCCGCCGGCCGAGTTCGAGGGCTTGATCACGCGGCGTCTTCTTGACGATCACCGGGCCCTCGATGACGTTTTCCAGGGCGGTGCGGTGAGGGAACAGGTTGAAGTTCTGGAATACGAAGCCAGCCTGCTGGCGCAGGCGGCGGATCGCACTTTGCTGGCCGCCGAGCGGGCGATTTGCATCGATGCTGATGGCGCCGATCTGGATCTGCCCGGCATCTGGGGTTTCCAGCAGGTTGAGGCAGCGCAGGAAGGTGGTCTTGCCCGAGCCGCTGGGGCCGATGATGGCTACCACTTCACCGGGTTGCACGGTCAGGTCGATACCGTTGAGCACGGTCTGGCCTTTGAACTGCTTGGTCAGGCCTTTGGCGACGATCATCTCATTGCTCCTGGTCGTGCTGGTTGACCCGCGCTTCCATGCGGTTCTGGAAGTGCGCGAGGATGCTGCAGAGTATCCAGTAGATCACGGCAACGGCCAGGTACATGGTGAACACTTCGAAGGTGCGCGCCGTGATCAGCTGCGCCTGGCGGAACAGCTCGGGCACCTGGATGGTCGCTGCCAGCGCGGTGTCCTTGACCAGTGAGATGAAGCTGTTGCCCAGTGGCGGCAATGCGGTGCGCAGCGCCTGGGGCAGGATCGCCCGGCGCATGGCCTGGGTGCGGGTCATGCCGATGCTGGCCGCAGCTTCCCACTGGCCACGGTCGATCGAGGAGATCGCCGCACGCAGGATTTCGCAGATGTAGGCCGCCATGTTCAGCGACAGGCCGATCAGCGAGGCAGGGATCGGGTCGAGCTCGATGCCGATCTGCGGCATGCCGAAGTAGATCACGAACAGCTGCACCAACAGCGGCGTGCCACGGAAGAACGAAACATAGACCCGGGCCAGCCAGTTCAGCGGCAGGATCTTCGACAGCCGCATCAGCGCAAGGGCAAAGCCCAGCACCAGGCCGAAGAACATGCCGCCAACACTGAGCAGCACCGTATAACCCGCGCCCTTCAGCAGGAAGGGCGTGGAGTCGGCAACGAGTTGCAGGCTTTCAGCGATCATTTGGTGACATCGGCACCGAAGTATTTCTCGGACAGCTTGGCCAGCGTGCCGTCGGCCTTGAGCTTGTCGATGGCTTTGTTGATTGCTGCCAGCAGTTCAGGCTCGCCCTTGCGCAGGGCCACGCCGCTTTCCAGACGCGAGAAGGCGTCGCCGGCAAGTTCAGTGTCCTTGGCCTTCTGGGCGTATTCCAACGCAGCCAGGCGGTCGATCAGGATGGCGTCGATGCGGCCGTTGCGCAGGTCGGCAAACTTGCTTGGGTCGTCTTCATAGGTGCGCACTTCGGCTTTCGGCACGTCCTGCTTGACCCACTGTTCGTAGTTGGTGCCCAGGCCCACGCCGACCTTCTTGCCGGCCAGGTCTTGCGCAGTCTTGATGTTCAGCTGCTCGGCTTTCTTCTTCAGGATCAGCGCCTGGATGCCGGAGACGGTGTAGGGCTCGGAGAAGTCGTATTTTTTCTTGCGTTCTTCAGAGATGGTCACCTGATTGACCACCACGTCCAATCGCTTGGATTCCAGCGCGGCGAGGATGCCATCCCACTTGGTCGGCTGGATCTTGGCCTTGACCCCCAGCTCCTTGGCCAGCAGTTCCGAAAGCTCCACCTCGAAGCCGGCCAGCTTGCCGTTCTCGTCCTGGAAGCTGAACGGTGGGTAAGTGCCTTCCAGGCCCACGTTGATCACGCCTTTTTCCTGGATGGTCTTCAGTTGCTCGCCGGCAAAGGCCTGGCCGAGCAGGCCGGCACCCAGCAGGATGGCCAGGCTGGCGTTGAGAAGCGGTTTGGCAAATTTCGACATGTCAGGCCCCGCGCTTGTTGTGGAAGTAATGGGTGGCGACTATAGAGTTGGCTTGTTAGGCCTGGAAATAATAAAAACTTATTTTGTTATTCCCGTTTTTGATCCGTGCCAGGTTTTGGCTGCTTTGAGGGTAGGCCAGGATGTTGAGGCCGTCATCGCGGCTTATGCCCGACTTAGCGCAGGATGGAATAAAGCGTTGTTTTTTCCAAGGGACGGATTTGCCGTAAAGTGGATTGCATAAAGACAGATTGGCCAACATCGGCAGGAGAACAGCGTGAGCGAACAACCATCATCTGGGCACTGGCAACTGCACAGCATCGTCAGTGGCCTGCGCGGTGCCCGCGAGCAATGGCGCAGCCGCAATGGCCGCAGCATAGGCGAGCAGGGCGGGCGCGAGTTGCCTTCGCGTGAGGCCATGCGGCAGATTCTCGAGCAGCTGTGCGGGGCCCTGTTCCCAATGCGCCTGGGCCCGGTTGACCTGCGTGAAGAGAGCGAGGACTTCTACGTCGGCCATACCCTCGACGCGGCGCTGACGGCACTGCTGGTGCAGGCGCGCCTGGAGTTGCGTTATGCCGCGCGCCAGCGCAAGGGCGACCTGACTGCTGTCGATGCCCAGGCCCTGGCTTTGATCCAGGGGTTTGCTGCGGCTTTGCCGGGCCTGCGTGTGCTGCTCGATACCGATGTGCTGGCGGCCTACCACGGTGACCCGGCGGCGCGCAGCGTTGATGAAGTATTGCTGTGCTATCCGGGGATCCTGGCGATCATCCACCACCGCCTGGCCCACCACCTCTATCAGGCGGGTTTGCCGCTGCTGGCGCGCATCAGCTCGGAGCTGGCGCACTCGGCCACCGGTATCGACATTCACCCAGGCGCGCAGATCGGCCAGAGCTTCTTCATCGATCACGGCACTGGCGTGGTGATCGGCGAAACGGCGATTATCGGTGAGCGGGTGCGCATCTATCAGGCCGTGACCTTGGGCGCCAAGCGCTTCCCGAGCGATGAGTCGGGCACATTGCACAAAGGGTTGGCGCGCCACCCGATCGTCGAGGATGACGTGGTGATCTATGCCGGGGCGACGATCTTGGGCCGGATTACCATCGGCAAGGGCTCGACCATTGGTGGCAATGTCTGGCTGACCCGCAGTGTGCCGGCCGAGAGCAACATCACCCAGGCCAACCTGCAGCTGGATTGCCAGGACAAGAACTGACCATTGTCTGTCCCGGCCTCTTCGCAGGTAAGCCCACTCCCACAGTATTCAAAACGTGCGATGCCCCGGTGGGAGCGGGCTTGCCCGCGAAAGGGCCAGAACAGGAGGGCGCCAATCGGCGCCCCGGTTAGCTTTGAAAGACGATCCATGTTTAACTTGAACGCTTGTTCAATGAAAAACGCTGGTCCGCTGCCGGTGTTCAACAGGAGGATTCCTTTGCTGAACCCGTTCATTCCGAACCTCACGTCTATCGACGAGGTGCCTGTTTCATGAGTGCACCGTCCCCATCCCTTGCCAGTGGCAAGATCCGCATGAACCCGCCGGTGTTCTATTTCGCGGCAAGTTTCATTCTCCTGTTCGGCCTGGTGGTCATCGCCTTCCCGCAGGCTGCCGGCGAGTGGCTGCTGGCAGCGCAGAACTGGGCGGCCAACACGGTCGGCTGGTACTACATGCTGGCCATGACCCTGTACCTGGTGTTCGTGGTGGTCACTGCGTTGTCTGGCTACGGCAAGATCAAGCTGGGCGCCGACCACGACGAGCCCGAGTTCAGTTACCTGTCATGGGCCGGCATGCTGTTCGCCGCCGGCATCAGCATCACGCTGTTCTTCTTCTGCGTGTCCGAACCGCTGACCCACATGCTCACCCCGCCCCAGGGCGAAGGGGGCACTGCCGAGGCCGGGCGCCAGGCGATGCAGATCCTGTTCCTGCACTGGGGCCTGCACGGCTGGGGCGTGTTCGCCTTCGTCGGCATGGCGCTGGCCTATTTCGCCTACCGGCATAACCTGCCGCTGGCCCTGCGTTCGGCGCTGTATCCGCTGATCGGCAAGCGTATCAACGGCCCGATCGGCTATGCAGTGGACGGCTTTGGCATCATCGCCACGGTGTTCGGCCTGGGCGCCGACATGGGCTTTGGTGTGCTGCACCTGAATGCCGGCCTCGACTACCTGTTCGGCATCAGCCACAGCCAGTGGGTGCAGGTCATCCTCATCGCGCTGATGATGGGCGCGGCGGTAGCGGTAGCCGTGGCGGGTGTGGAAAAGGGCGTGCGGGTGATGAGCGACATCAACCTGTTCCTGGCCTGCGCGCTGCTGCTGTTCGTGCTCTTCGCCGGCCCCACCCAGCACCTGTTCAATACCTTGATCCAGAACCTCGGCGATTACCTGGGCGCCTTGCCGCGCAAGAGCTTCGACGTCTATGCCTACGGCGAGCAACGCGACTGGCTGGGCGGCTGGACAGTGTTCTACTGGGCCTGGTGGATTGCCTGGGCGCCGTTCGTGGGGTTGTTCATCGCGCGTATCTCGCGTGGCCGCACCATCCGCGAGTTCGTCTTCGGCGTGTTGCTGATTCCGCTGGGCTTCACCCTGGCGTGGATGTCGATATTCGGCAACAGCGCGCTGGACCAGGTAATCAACCACGGCATGACCGCGCTCGGCCAGTCGGCGTTGGACAACCCGTCGATGAGCCTGTACCTGCTGCTGGAAACCTACCCGTGGAGCAAGGCGGTGATCGCCGTGACGGTGTTCATCAGCTTTGTGTTCTTCGTTACCTCGGCCGACTCCGGCACCGTGGTGCTGTCGACCCTGTCTGCCAAGGGCGGCGGTGCCGACGAGGACGGGCCGAACTGGCTGCGCATTTTCTGGGGCGCGATGACCGCGCTGATCACCAGCGGCCTGCTGTTCGCCGGTAGCATCGACTCGCTGAAGTCTGCGGTGGTGCTGACTTCGTTGCCGTTCTCGCTGATTCTGCTGTGCATGATGTGGGGGCTGCACAAGGCCTTCTACCTGGAGAGCCAGCGGCAGATCGCGCAGATGCACTCGCTGGCGCCGTTCGCCCAGTCACGCCGTGGCCGCGGTGGCTGGCGTCAACGCCTGAGCCAGGCCGTGCACTTCCCGTCGCGTGATGAGGTGTACCGCTTCATGGACGACGTGGTGCGCCCGGCGATTGCCGATGTGCGCGAGGTGTTCGAGCAGAAGGGCCTGGTGCTGGTGACCCAGGATGACCCGAGCCATGACAACGTCAGCCTGAAGGTTGGCCATGGCGAGGAGCAGCCGTTCATCTACCAGGTGCAGATGCGCGGCTACTTCACGCCGTCGTTCGCGCTGGGCGGGTTGGGTACGCAGGAGTTGAGGAACCGCCGTTACTACCGGGCCGAGGTGCACCTGAGCGAAGGCAGCCAGAACTATGACCTGGTGGGCTACAGCAAGGAGCAGATCATCAACGACATCCTCGACCAGTACGAACGGCACATGCAGTTCCTGCACCTGGTCCGCTAGATCTCCGGGGCCGCTTTGCGGCCCTTTCCGACCGGTCCGGCGCCCCGGCAAGGCCGCTCTTACAAGGGAACGCGATCTCCTGTAGGAGCGGCCTTGCGTCGCGAATGGAGGCCGAAGGCCTCCCCTGGGCCCATCAGAAAGGCGCATCCCCCAGGATGGTCGCCCGGTGCATCACCCGCCGGTTCGGCCGGTAGTCATCCACCGCAAAATGCTGGGTCACGCGGTTGTCCCAGAACGCCACGTCATTCTCCTGCCAACGCCAGCGAATGCTGAACGCCGGCTGCGTCGCATGGGCGAACAGCAGCTTCAGCAGCGCCTCGCTCTCCAGCTCGCTCAGCTCATTGATGCGCGTGGTGAACCCTTCATTGACGAACAACGCCTTGCGCCCACTGACCGGGTGCGTGCGCACTACCGGGTGTGACAGCGGCGGGTTGTTGCGCCGGGTGGCCTCCCAGCGGGCCAGGTCTTCTGCCGTGGTGCCGAAGCGCTCCAGCGGGAACGACTTGGTGAAGTCATGGGTAGCGGTCAGGCCATCGAGCATCTCGCGCAGTGGCGCCGACAAGGCTTCGAACGCCGCGATACCACTGGCCCACAGGGTGTCGCCACCATAGGCTGGCAACTGCTTGGCGCTGAGTACCGCGCCCAGCGCCGGGGTCGGCAGGAAGGTCACGTCGGTGTGCCATACGGCGTTGTCGCGCACGTCGGTGACCGCCGTGTCGAGAATCAGCACCTGCGGAGTCTCTGGCACGTTGGGGTAGATGGGGTGGATGTGCAGGTCGCCGAAGCGAGCGGCGAAACGCGCCTGCTGCTGCGGATTGATCGGCTGGTCGCGGAAGAACAGCACCTGGTGCTGAAGCAGCGCCTGCTCGATGGCGTCCCGCTGTTCGGCAGTGATGTCGCGGCTGATGTCCACGCCGCTGATCTGCGCGCCGAGCGCCGGGCTGAGGGGGGTGATGGTCAGGCTCATGTCGGTCTCTTCAATCAGGCGCCAGGCTGCTGGCGTGGTCAACAGGAATTCAGTGGCTCTGCCCGTGCCAAGGCACCAGCTTGCGTTGCAGGGCGCGCAGGCCCATCTCCAGGGCGAAGGCGATCAGCGCGATCAGCAGGATGCCCAGCACCACCACGTCGGTTACCAGGAACTGCGCCGCCGACTGCACCATGAAGCCCAGGCCGCTGGTGGCAGCGATCAGTTCGGCGGCGACCAGGGTCGACCAGCCGACGCCCAGGCCGATGCGGATGCCGGTCAGGATGTCGGGCAAGGCACTGGGCAGGATCACGTGGCGAATCAGCTGCACCCGTGTCGCGCCCAGCGACTGCGCCGCGCGCAGCTTGGCCGGGTCGACGGTGCGCACGCCGGTGGCCGTGGCGATGGCGATCGGGGCGAAGATCGCCAGGTAGATCAACAGCACCTTGGACAGCTCACCGATACCGCACCAGATGACGATCAGTGGCAGGTAGGCCAGCGGCGGGATCGGCCGGTAGAACTCGATCAGCGGGTCGAGGATGCCGCGGGCCACGCGGTTGTAGCCGATGGCGATGCCGACCGGGATGGCGGTCAGGGTCGCAGCGCCCAGTGCCAGGCCGATGCGGCCCAGGCTGGCGCCCAGGTGCTGCCACAGGCTGGCGTCCATGTAGCCCTGGGTGAGCAGGGCCCAGGCTTTGGCCAGGATGTCGCCAGGTGAGGGCAGGAACAACGGCTCGATCCAGCCGGCGGCAGTCACCAGCCACCAGGCGAGCAGCAGGCTGGCCAGGGTCAGGGTGCTGATCCAGCGGGTAGACAATGGGCGGCGCGCCACGGGGGCGGGCCGGGTGTGGCTGTCGCGTTTGCCGGCGACCGGCAGATCCAGGCTGCTCATGCGCGCTCCTGCAGGCTTTGGCGTTGGGAGAACACGCGGGCCAGGACATGCTCGCGGGTTTCAATGAAACGTGGGTCGGACTTGATCGCCCGGGCCGACTCGCCAGCCGCATAACGTTGGCCGAAGTCCAGTTGCAGGCGCTCGACCACGCGGCCGGGGTTGGGTGCCAGCAGCACCAGCTCGCTGGCGAGAAACACCGCTTCTTCGATGTCGTGGGTAATCAGGAACACCGGTTTTGCAGTGCGCTGCCAGACCTGCAGCAGCAGTTCCTGCATCTGTTCACGGGTGAAGGCGTCGAGCGCGCCGAACGGTTCGTCCATCAACAGCACCCGCGGGTCGGCGGCCAGCGCCCGGGCCAGGCCCACGCGCTGCTTCTGGCCGCCGGACAGTTGCCAGATGCGTCGATCGCCGAAACCGTCGAGGTCGACCAGCGCCAGCATCTCGCGGGCTTTGGCTTCACGCTGGGCGCGTGGCACACCGGCCAGCTCCAGGCCGAAGGCAACGTTGCCCAGCACGTTCTGCCATGGCAGCAGGGCATCATCCTGGAACACCACGCCACGCTCGGCACTCGGGCCCTGTACGGGCAGGCCGTCGAGGGTGATGCGCCCAGCGCTGGGGGCGACGAAGCCGGCGATCAGGTTCAGCAGCGAGGTCTTGCCGCTGCCGGATGGCCCCAGGGCCACCAGCAGCTGGCGTGGGCCCAGGCTCAGGTTGATGTCGGCCAGCACCGGGGCGGTGGCGCCGGGGTACTGTGCGCTGATGCGCTCCAGTTCGAGCAAGGCCATGGCAGGCTCCGTGCAATGCAGTCTTAGTTGGGGATGTACTGGGCGCTGACGTACGGCGAGTAGTCCGGCAGCACCGCTTCGACCTTGCCTTGCTGCTTGAGGAAGGTGGCCGTGTCGGTCAGCGCCTGGGTGGTTGGGGCGCCCAGTTCCTTGGCCTGGTCGGCGGCCAGCGGGTAGACGTTGCCCTGCAGCAGCACCGGGATATCAGCCGGTTTGGCGCCGGACAGCTTGGCCAGCTTGGCCACGTTGTCCGGGTTGGCCAGCCAGGCTTGCGGGTCCTTGCGGTAGTCGGCGTAGGCGTCGAGGGTGACCTTGGCGAAGGCCTTGACCACGTCCGGGTGCTTGGCGGCGAAGTCCTTGCGCACGATCCAGGCATCGAAGGTCGGTGCGCCTTTTTCGGCCAGCTCACCCGAGGTGATCAGCACCTTGCCGTTTTCCTTGGCCACGCCCAGGGCCGGGTCCCAGACGTAGGTGGCATCGATGTCGCCGCGCTTCCAGGCCGCGATGATTGCCGGTGGTGCGAGGTTGAGGATCTGTACCTTGGACGGGTCGATGTTCCAGCTTTTCAGTGCGGCCAGCAGGCTGTAGTGGCCGGTGGAAACGAACGGCACGGCGACTTTCTTGCCAACCAGGTCCTGCGGGGTCTTGATGCTGTCGCGGGCGACCAGGGCCTCGCCGGCGCCGATCTGGGTGGCGATGAGGAAGGTCTCGACCGGCAGCTTGCGGGTGGCGGCGGCAGCCAGTGGGCTGGAGCCGAGGTAGCCGATCTGCACGTCGCCGCTGGCCACGGCAGTGATCACGTCTGCACCGTTATCGAACTTGCGCCAGTCGATGCTGGCCTTGCTGGCTTTTTCGTAGTTGCCATCGACCTGGGCCACCTTGGCCGGGTCGACCGTGGTCTGGTAGGCAACGGTCAGGTCGGCGGCCTGGGCCAACCAGCTGGCGCTGGCGAGGGTCAGGGCAGCGAACAGGCGCAGCGGAGCATGCGGGATCATGGTGAACCTCTCGTCAGGCAATGGATGTCTTGGATGGCGAGAAGACTAGATGATCTAAGAAATCTAAAATAAATAACTTTTTAGAATTAGCTTAGGAGCCAAACGCTTTAACCCTGGCCGAAGGCTAAAAAGGCGACTGGCGCAGCAGCAATCCGCTGCTACCCTTTTTTCCCTTTGCGAGGGTGAGCGACCGGTTGTTGGTCGGCAAACGTTTGCAAATAACCTAAAGGTATGATTGACGGCGCCGATACAACTTTTCGCAGTAAAGGTTCCTACGATATTCCGTAAAAATCTTACAATTTCATAAGACGGTCATTTTGGATTTATAGGATTGTCATTATCCTGTAGCGCAGGGGGCGTCTTAGACCAAAGTCGAGAAACGTTTAGAAACGATTGACTTAATGGTCACGCTTTGGGGCTAATCGCCCATCCACGGTAGAGCGGGGCAACAGATCCTGCCGCCAGAGATACACAAGAATTAGAACGTAGAGGAGCAAAACATGTACAAGTCCAGCCTGGCTCTGGCCGTGGCAGTGGGGGTTTTCGCCCAAGCAGCAGGTGCCGCCGGTTTCGTTGAAGACAGCAAACTGGCGTTGAGCTCGCGCACCATGTATTTCAACAACGATACCCGTGAGGGTGGCGTGAACGACAACCGCGAGTCGGGTCAGGGCTTCAAGCTCGACTACATCTCTGGTTTCACTCAGGGTACTGTTGGCTTCGGTGTTGACGCTCAGGCGCTGTGGGGCATCCACCTCGATGGTGGTAAAGGCAAGCACCCTGATAACAGCAGCTTCTTCCCTAGCGCTCATGATAAGTCGGCAGAGAGCCAATGGGCTCGCCTCGGTGCGAACGCCAAAGCGCGCTTCTCGAAGACTGAAGTTCATTATGGTAGCGCCTTGGCGCCAAACCTGCCGATTCTGGTCTCCAACGATGGCCGCCTGCTGCCGCAGACCTTCGAAGGTGGCACCATCCAGTCGAAGGAAATCGACAACCTGACCGTCAACGCCGGTCAATTGACCCACGCCATGGGTCGTGCTTCGAGCAACCGCACCGGTCTGTCGGTTGCTGGCGCTACTGCAGAAAGCAACAAGTTCCGCTACGGTGGCCTGGACTACAAGCTGACTCCAGACCTCACCCTGCAGTACTACTACTCGAATCTGGAAGACTTCTACAAGCAGCACTTCCTGGGTGCTACTCACGTCTTCAAAATCTCGGACAACCAGTCGTTTAAGACTGACCTGCGCTATTTCGACAGCAGCAGTGACGGCAAGAATGGCAACGACAGCACCTACAACTTCAACAACAACGGCGGCTACGCCAAGAACACTGGCGAAATCGACAACAAAACCTGGTCGGCAATGTTCACCTACACCTTGGGTGGCCACTCCTTCCTGGTTGGTCGCCAGCAGGTAGGTGATGACGGCGGCTTCGTATGGCTGAACCAAGGTAGCTTGGTTAATGACAACGGCAGCTCCGAAGGTGCGGGTGGTTCGAGCTTCTATCTCTTCACTGATAGCATGATCAATCAGTTCGCTCGTGCTGGTGAGAACACCAACTTCGGCCAGTACTCCTATGACTTTGCCGGTCTGGGTGTTCCTGGTTTGAAGGCCTCTGTTTCCTACCTGCGTGGTGACGACATTCGCTACCGTTCTGGCCACGGCACCTACAATGAGTGGGAGCGTGACGCCCGTATCGATTACACCATCCAGGAAGGCACCCTCAAAGGCTTGGGCTTCAGCCTGCGTCAAGGTGTCTACCGTGGTAGCGGTGGCTCGACCAGCGAGTTCACCAAAGACCAGGATCAGGCTCGCTTCATCGTGAACTACACTTACAGCTTCCTGTAAGCCGTAGCTCCACAGAAAGCCTCGCCTAGTGCGAGGCTTTTTTGTGGCCGTCATTCCGTATGCTGAAAAGTTATAAATAAATCATTATTTATTCTTTTTGTTTCTCATCGATTGCAGGCACATTGAACCCATCAGCCAGAACACAGCACAGGAGCCGCACCCCATGAGCCTCAAACTCGGCGACATCGCCCCGGACTTCGAGCAGGAATCCAGTGAAGGCAAGATCCGCTTCCACGAATGGCTGGGCAGCAGCTGGGGTGTGCTGTTCTCCCACCCGGCGGACTTCACCCCGGTGTGCACCACCGAACTGGGCCTGACCGCCAAGCTCAAGGAAGACTTCGCCAAGCGCGGCGTGAAGGCCATCGCCCTGTCGGTCGACCCGGTCGACTCGCACCACAAGTGGATCGAGGACATCAACGAGACCCAGAACACCGTGGTCAACTTCCCGATCATCGCCGACGCCGACCGCAAGGTGTCGGACCTGTATGACCTGATTCACCCCAATGCCAGCGACACTCTCACCGTGCGCTCGCTGTTCGTCATCGACCCGAACAAGAAGGTGCGCCTGACCATCACCTATCCGGCCAGTACCGGGCGCAACTTCAACGAGATCCTGCGGGTGATCGACTCGCTGCAGCTCACCGACAACCACAAGGTCGCCACGCCAGGCAACTGGCAGGACGGCGACGAGGTGGTGATCGTGCCTTCGCTGAAGGACGAAGACGAGATCAAGCAGCGCTTCCCGAAGGGTTATCGGGCGGTGAAACCCTATCTGCGGCTGACCCCGCAACCTAATCGTTGATGAATTCCTCGTTGCATTGCTCTTAGCCATAGCAGGGATTTTCGGGCCGTTTCGACGGCCCTTTTTTATGTTTGCCTGGGCATGTGTAGCGCCAGTGAGATCGAGCGCCGCCCGCGCGGCGCATCGCGGATAAATCCGCTCCTACGTCCGTTTCGGGCCCGTCCATCCTGTGAGGTCACCGCTGTCCGCCTTGTTTGTTCCATTCGAATCGATTGGTGTCGCTGCTGCCGCTTCACCTATCTTCTGCCATGCGCCAAGTGTGCGCGCGCCAATGGCGCAGGAATAACTGGCCCGAAACAGATGTAGGAGCGGATTTATCCGCGATGCGCCGCGCGGGCGGCGCTCGATCTTGCGGGCGATGAAAGCGTCACGGCGTAAGGTTTAAATGGAATAAACAAATGAAAAAATATGATTTCTAGATATATGTGTGCCCTGTTAATGTCACCTCAACAGAACACAAGGCAACGCCGAAACCACTGACCGGCCGAGCCATCGCTCCACCACCTTACTCGCCCGTCAACGAGGCAAGCAGGTGCAACCCGAACCTCAATCGCACAGGAGAGCGCCATGCGCACAGTCTTCTTGCGTCGTGGTCTGGTCGCCCTGTTTGCGGCGGCTGTATCCTTCGGCGCCATCACCCAAGCCCAGGCCGAGAGCCTGCGTATCGGTTATCAGAAATACGGCACCCTGGTGCTGCTCAAGGCCAAGGGCACGCTGGAGAAGCGCCTGGCCGAGCAGGGCGTGCAAGTGCAGTGGACCGAGTTCCCCGGCGGCCCGCAGCTGCTCGAAGGGCTGAACGTCGGCTCGATCGACTTCGGCGTCACCGGCGAGACACCACCGGTGTTCGCCCAGGCCGCTGGCGCTGATCTGCTTTACGTGGCCTACGAGCCACCCGCGCCGCACAGCGAAGCGATCCTCGTGCCGAAAGGCTCGCCGATCCAGTCGGTGAAAGAACTCAAAGGCAAGAAAGTCGCCCTCAACAAAGGCTCCAACGTTCACTACCTGCTGGTCCGCGCCCTGGAAGACGCCGGTCTCAAGTACAGCGACATCCAGCCCGTCTACCTGCCACCTGCCGACGCCCGCGCCGCCTTCGAGCGTGGCAGTGTCGATGTCTGGGTGATCTGGGACCCGTATCAGGCTGCCGCCGAGCAACAGCTGCAGGCCCGTACCCTGCGTGATGGCAAGGACCTGGTCGACAACCACCAGTTCTACCTCGCCACCCGCAACTACGCCACCCAGCACCCTGCGGTGATCAGCACCCTGATCGACGAAGTGCGCGCCGTGGGCAAGTGGTCCCAGGCCAACCCGCAGGAGGTCACCGACCAGGTCGCGCCACTGCTCGGCCTGCCCGCCGACATCACCCTGACCTCGGTGAAACGCCAAGGCTATGGCGCCCAGCCGCTCACCCCGCAAGTGGTGGCCGCACAACAGAAGATCGCCGACACCTTCCAGGCGCTCAAGCTGATTCCCAAGCCGCTGAGCATCAAGGATGTGATCTGGACACCCCCGGCCAAGGTCGCCACAGCGCCTTGATTGATTCGCCTGCGCCGGGGCGTCGCCCCGGCTTGAGCCACCCTTGAGGAGACAACTCCAATGAGCCTTAATATTTTCTGGTTCCTCCCTACCCACGGTGACGGCAAGTACCTGGGCACTTCCGACGGCGCCCGCGCGGTCGATCACGGTTACCTGCAGCAGATCGCCCAGGCTGCCGACCGCCTTGGTTTCGGGGGTGTGTTGATCCCTACCGGGCGCTCCTGCGAGGACTCCTGGCTGGTGGCAGCGTCGCTGATCCCGGTGACCCAGCGCCTGAAGTTTCTGGTGGCCCTGCGCCCAGGCATCATTTCGCCGACCGTGGCCGCACGCCAGGCCGCGACCCTCGACCGCCTGTCAAACGGCCGTGCGCTGTTCAACCTGGTGACCGGTGGCGACCCGGACGAACTGGCGGGTGACGGCCTGCACCTGAACCATCAGGAGCGCTACGAAGCCTCGGTCGAGTTCACCCGCATCTGGCGCAAGGTGCTGGAAGGCGAAACCGTCGATTACGACGGCAAGCATATCCAGGTGAAGGGCGCCAAACTGCTCTACCCGCCGATCCAGCAACCGCGCCCGCCGCTGTACTTCGGTGGCTCGTCGGAAGCGGCCCAGGACCTCGCGGCCGAACAGGTCGAGCTGTACCTGACCTGGGGCGAGCCGCCAAGCGCCGTTGCCGAGAAGATTGCCCAGGTGCGTGAGAAAGCCGCAGCCCAGGGCCGCGAAGTACGCTTCGGCATCCGCCTGCACGTGATTGTGCGCGAAACCAACGAAGAGGCCTGGGCCGCCGCCGACAAACTGATTTCGCACCTGGACGACGACACCATCGCCCGTGCCCAGGCCTCGCTGGCGCGCTTCGACTCGGTCGGCCAGCAACGCATGGCTGCCCTGCACAACGGCAACCGCGACAAGCTGGAAGTCAGCCCCAACCTCTGGGCCGGTGTCGGCCTGGTGCGTGGCGGCGCCGGTACTGCGCTGGTTGGCGATGGCCCGACTGTGGCTGCGCGGGTGAAAGAGTATGCCGACCTGGGCATCGATACCTTCATCTTCTCCGGTTACCCGCACCTGGAGGAGTCGTACCGCGTCGCCGAACTGCTGTTCCCGCATCTCGATGTGCAACGCCCTGAGCAGGCCAAGAGCGGTGGCTATGTGAGCCCGTTCGGCGAAATGGTCGCCAACGACATCCTGCCCAAGTCCGTCGCGCAGAGCTGAGGGCCGAGCCATGAGTCGTGCAACCTCCACCACCCTGAGCCAGCGCCTGGCACCGTGGGCCTTGCCAGTGCTGCTGCTGGCGGCCTGGCAACTGGCGGTCAGTGCCGGCTGGCTGTCGACCCGCATCCTGCCTGCGCCCAGCGCAGTCGTCAGCGCCGGTGTCGAGCTGGTACGCAGCGGTGAAATCTGGACCCATCTGGCCATCAGTGGCTGGCGGGCCGGGCTGGGCTTCGTTATCGGCGGCAGCATCGGCCTGGTGCTGGGTTTCATCACCGGCCTGTCGAACTGGGGCGAACGCCTGCTCGACAGCTCGGTGCAGATGATCCGCAACGTGCCGCACCTGGCGCTGATCCCGTTGGTGATCCTGTGGTTCGGCATCGACGAGTCGGCAAAGATCTTCTTGGTCGCGCTGGGTACGTTGTTCCCGATCTACCTGAACACCTACCACGGTATTCGCAATGTTGACCCGGCCCTGGTGGAAATGGCCCGCAGCTACGGCCTGTCCGGCTTCGGCCTGTTCCGCCAGGTGATCCTGCCCGGTGCGCTGCCATCGATTCTGGTCGGGGTGCGCTTTGCGCTGGGGTTCATGTGGCTGACGCTGATCGTTGCCGAGACCATTTCTGCCAACGCCGGCATCGGTTACCTGGCCATGAACGCACGTGAATTCCTGCAGACCGACGTAGTGGTGCTGGCCATCGTCCTGTACGCCGTGCTCGGCAAACTCGCCGACCTCGCCGCCCGCGGCCTGGAACGTGTCTGGTTGCGCTGGCACCCGGCCTATCAAGTGGCCAGGAAGGAGGGGGCATGACCGTGCTCAAGGAACAGCCGCCACGCCTGTTGCGTGGCATCCCGTTGGCCGCCAACGGCCTGCGCAAGGCCTTCGGCCAACGGGAAGTGTTGAAAGGCATCGACCTGCATATCCCGGCTGGCCAGTTCGTCGCCATCGTTGGCCGCAGCGGCTGCGGCAAGAGCACCTTGCTGCGCCTGCTGGCCGGGCTCGATCAGGCAACCTCTGGCGAGCTGTTGGCCGGTGCCGCGCCACTGAGCGAGGCCCGCGAAGAGACCCGTCTGATGTTCCAGGATGCGCGCCTGCTGCCCTGGAAGAAGGTGATCGACAACGTCGGCCTGGGCCTGCGTGGTGACTGGCGCCAACGTGCGCTGGATGCCCTGGAGGCGGTCGGCCTGGCCGATCGCGCCAATGAATGGCCGGCGGCCTTGTCCGGTGGCCAGAAACAGCGTGTGGCCCTGGCCCGCGCCTTGATTCACCAACCACGCCTGCTGCTGCTGGATGAGCCGCTGGGTGCGCTGGATGCGCTGACCCGCATCGAGATGCAGCAACTGATCGAACGTCTGTGGCGTCAGCACGGTTTTACCGTCCTGCTGGTCACCCACGACGTCAACGAAGCGGTGGCCGTCGCTGATCGGGTGATCCTGATCGAGGACGGCGAAGTCGGCCTGGACCTCACTGTCGACCTGGCACGGCCCAGAGCGCGCGGTTCGCACCGCCTGGCCGCGCTGGAAAGCGAAGTGCTCAACCGTGTTCTGTCGGCCCCGGGCGCCGCGCCCGAGCCGGACCCTGTAGCCCCTTTGCCCACGCAGCTGCGTTGGGCGCACTGACTGACTCACTTACCAGACTGAAGCCAAAGAGAAGGAATCAAGCCATGACCATCAAAGCCATCAACGTTCGCAACCAGTTCAAAGGCACCGTGAAAGAAATCCTCGAAGGCCCGGTACTGTCGGAAATCGACGTGCAGACTGCCTCCGGTATCGTCACCTCGGTGATCACCACCCGCTCCGTCAAAGAGCTGGAACTGCAGGTGGGCAGCGAAGTGATTGCCTTCGTGAAGTCGACTGAAGTGTCCATTGCCAAGCTGTGATGTTGTTGCTTGATATCGGGGCCGCAACGCGGCCCCAATACTTTCAGCGCGTACGCTTGGCCAGAAACGGCGGCAGATAAAGCCCCAGATAGGCTTCGAACACCCGCTTGCCTTCTTCGGCCATGCGCGGTGTGATCGCTTCGTGCAATTGCACCGAGCGCGCATACACCCGGTCACTCAGCTCCATCGCCAAGGCAAACACATCCACATCCTCCGGCATCACCGGTAGGTGGAAATGCTGGTCGAACAACTTGTGCATCAGGTCGCCCAGTTCCATGTCGTGCTGCCGGTCGGCCTGTACGACTTCGCTGAGCCCATGCTGGGCCAGAATCAATTGCCGCGCTGCGGCATCCCCGTTGTAGATATCGAGCATGCGTTGCTCGATCAACCGCGAAAGCTCATGCCAGGTCGTTAGCGCACTGCTGTCTATCGGGGCGCTGAGTGCCTCGCGGAACGCGCGGTGTACGTCGGCAGTCAGCGCTTCGAGCAGTGCTGGAACGCTGGCAAAGAAGTGATACACCGACGACGGCGGGATCTGCGCCCGCTCGGCCACGCTGTAGATCGACAACCCCGCCACCCCTTGTTCTGCCAGCAGCTCACGTGCAGCGACCAGGATCGCCTCGATCCTGGCCTGGCTGCTGGCGCGCGGCTTGCGCTGGGTGGCAGTGCGATTCATCAGTTGCTGATCGCCAGAATGCTGGCCTGGTAAGCGCCGACGAACAGGTCGAAGTCGCCTACTTCTTCTTGTTCCAGCTCGGACTGCTTGGCCAGCGACTCGCGAGCCAGGGTCTCGAAGGCCAGTTGCTGCTCGGCCGACAGCGGTTGCTCGCGGAATGCCTCGGCGTGCAGGCGGCTTTGGCGCAGGGAGAACTGGACGAAGGTTTCGTCATGCTCGGTCATGCGTGCCAGCACCTGGGCCGACGGGGTCAGCGAGGCGTCGTCGACCTTGGCCTGTTGTGCAGCCAGGGCCTTGGCGTGATCGTCACTGCCCTGAGCCTGGTCGAGCAGGCCGGCCAATTGGCCGATGCGCTCGATCAGCTCGGTGGCCCACTCACGCAGGCCGACAGGCTGGCCGTTGCGGTGCAGCTCAAGGTCCGGACGGCGGCCTTCCTTGACCACGGTGAGGAAGTTGTTGGTGCACTGGCCGCATTCGCCGTTGTCCAGCTGCGGGCTATCTTCGAGGGCGCAGAACAGCAGGAACGCGTCGAGGAAGCGCGCCTCGGTCAGGTCGATGCCCACCGGCAGCAACGGGTTGATGTCCAGGCAGCGCACTTCCACGTACTGCACGCCACGCGAGGTCAGTGCCTGGATCGGCCGCTCGCCGGTGTAGGTGACGCGTTTCGGGCGGATGTTCGAGTAGTACTCGTTCTCGATCTGCAGGATGTTGGTGTTCAACTGCACCCATTCGCCATCCACGTGCGTACCGACCTCGACATAGGGCGGGTAAGGCGTGCCCACCGCCTTGCGCAGGCTGTCGGTGTAGCTGGCGAGGTTGTTGTAGCAAGGCGTCAGGCCGGCCTGAGCGTTGCTCTGGTAGCCCAGGTCGCTCATGCGCAGGCTGGTGGCGTAGGGCAGGTAGAGGGTTTCGGCATCCAGCTCTTCGAGCTGATGCGGGCGGCCACGCAGGAAGCCCTTGTCCAGCGCCGGCGAGGCACCGAACAGGTACATCAGCAGCCAGCTGTAGCGGCGGAAGTTGCGGATTAGCGCAATGTACGCCGAGGACTGGTAGTCGCGGTCGCTTTCCTCGCCGCCTTCGGCATCGCGCAGCAGTGGCCACAGTGCCTCAGGCAGCGAGAAGTTGTAATGAATGCCGGCGATGCACTGCATGGTGCGGCCGTAACGCAGGGCCAGGCCCTTGCGGTAGACGTGCTTGAGTTTGCCGATGTTCGAGGTGCCGTACTCGGCGATCGGGATGTCCTCCTCGGCCGGGAGCGTGCAAGGCATCGACGGGCTCCACAGGTATTCGTCGCCGAGCTTGCTGTAGACGAAGCGGTGGGTCTGTTCGAGGCTTTCGAGCACCTTGGCCGGGTCGGCCAGGGCCGGGGTGATGAACTCCAGCAGCGACTCGGAATAATCGGTGGTGATCTGCTCGTTGGTCAGCGCCGAACCCAGTGCTTCCGGGTGCGGGGTCTGGGCCAGGCGACCTTCGTCGGTCACGCGCAGGCATTCACGCTCAATGCCGTGCAGGCACTGCTTGAGCAGGGGGAGATTGGCGCCGAGCAGGCTCAGGCGGCGGTTGAGGAGGTCGCTCAAGATGTATTCCTTCACGCGTCAGTCGCCCCAATATGGGGGTAGCAAAGACGGTCTACAAGGGTAGGAGGAAAGGAACTGGCGTTGTCGCCTGGTTTACGCGGTTCCGGCAGTGCCAGCGCACTGCCGAAAAATACCGCAGATACCCCTTGGTGAGCTAGAGAACCGCGAAGGTTCCTTGCGCTTTCGCCACCAGTTTGTCGCCTTGAACGACGTCGGCGTCGACCACCAGGGTGCGGCGCCCGGCATGCAGTACACGGGCCGTGCACAGCACCTCCCCGTCGCTGACGGCGCGCAGGTAGTTGATCTTGCATTCGATGGTCACGCTCTGCTGGTCGAAACCATGGCTGGCCGAGCAGGCCAGGCCCATGGCGATGTCCACCAGGCTGAAGATGGCCCCGCCGTGCAGCTTCTGGCCACGGTTGCGCAGATGCGGCTCCAGCGCCAGGGCCACCTCGGCCACACCTGTGTCCAGGCGTTGCACGCGGCAGCCAAGGAGCTGGCTATAGGCGCTTTCGAGCAATTCCTTGGGAATGTCCATCACTTCTTCTTCAGCGTCTTGGCGTTGGCGAACAGTGCGGCCATGGCGTTGTTGGCCGGGGCGGCAGTGGCGGTTTCACGCTGACGTGGCGCCTGCTGCTGACGGTTGCCGCCATTGCCACGGTTGCCGCCGCGGTTGCCATCGACCTTTTCGCCCGGGGTGTCGCTCATGCGCATGGACAGGCCGACCCGCTTGCGCGGGATGTCCACTTCCATGACCTTGACCTTGACCACATCGCCGGCCTTGACCGCTTCGCGTGGGTCCTTGATGAACTTTTCCGACAGCGCCGAGATGTGCACCAGGCCATCCTGGTGTACGCCGATGTCGACGAAGGCACCGAAGTTGGTGACATTGGTCACCACGCCTTCGAGGATCATGCCGGGTTCCAGGTCCTTGAGGTCCTCGACGCCGTCCTGGAAGGTAGCGGTCTTGAACTCAGGGCGAGGGTCGCGGCCGGGCTTGTCCAGCTCTTGCAGGATGTCGGTGACGGTCGGCAGGCCGAAGGTCTCGTCGGTGAATTTCTTCGGGTCCAGGCGCTTGAGGAAGCCGCTGTCACCGATCAGCGAGCGGATGTCACGGTCGGTGTCAGCCGCAATGCGCTGCACCAGCGGGTAGGCCTCAGGGTGCACGGCAGAGGCGTCAAGCGGGTTGTCGCCGTTCATCACGCGCAGGAAGCCGGCGGCCTGCTCGAAGGTTTTTTCGCCCAGGCGGCTGACCTTCTTCAGTGCTGCACGGGTAGCGAACGGGCCGTTGGCGTCGCGGTGGGCGACGATGTTCTGGGCCAGGGTGGCATTAAGGCCGGAAATGCGCGTCAGCAGCGCCACTGACGCGGTGTTGACGTCGACGCCCACGGCGTTCACGCAGTCCTCGACCACGGCGTCCAGGCCGCGGGCCAGTTTGATTTGCGAAACGTCGTGCTGGTACTGGCCGACACCGATGGATTTCGGGTCGATCTTCACCAGCTCGGCCAGCGGGTCCTGCAGGCGGCGGGCGATCGATACGGCGCCACGGATCGACACGTCCAGGTCCGGGAACTCACGGGCGGCCAGCTCCGACGCCGAGTACACCGAAGCGCCTGCCTCGGAGACCATGATCTTGGTGATCTTCAGTGCCGGGTATTTCTTGACCAGCTCGGCCACCAGCTTGTCGCTCTCGCGGCTGGCGGTGCCGTTGCCGATGGCGATCAGCTCCACCGAGTGCTTGGCGCACAGGGCGGCCATGATGGAAATGGTGCGGTCCCAGTCGTTCTTCGGTGCGTGCGGGTAGACCGTGGTGTGGTCCAACAGCTTGCCGGTGGCATCGACCACGGCGATCTTGCAGCCGGTGCGCAGGCCCGGGTCGAAGCCCAGGGTGGCACGCGGACCGGCCGGTGCGGCCAGCAGCAGGTCGTGCAGGTTATGGGCGAAGACGTTGATCGCCTCGCCTTCGGCATTGTCGCGCAGCTCGCCGAACAGGTCGGTTTCCAGGTGGGTGTAGAGCTTGACCTTCCAGGTCCAGCGCACCACTTCGCCCAACCATTTGTCTGCCGGGCGGCTGCGGTTTTCGATGCCGACGTGGTTGCCGATCATCAGTTCGCACGGGTGCAGGGTGCCGGGCAGCTCTTCACCGACCTTGAGCGAGGCGCTCAGCACGCCTTCGTTGCGCCCGCGGAAGATGGCCAGGGCACGGTGCGAGGGGGCAGTGCGCAGCAGTTCGTCATGGGCGAAGTAGTCGCGGAACTTGGCGCCTTCTTCTTCCTTGCCGGCCACCACGCGGGCGCTGAGCACTGCCTCCTGCTTGAGGAAGTTGCGCAGCTTGTCGAGCAGCGCAGCGTCTTCGGCGAAGCGCTCCATGAGGATGTACTTGGCGCCTTCCAGCGCGGCCTTGACGTCGGCTACGCCTTTTTCGGCATCGACAAAACGTGCTGCCTCGGTTTCCGGAGCGAGGTTCGGGTCGTTGAACAGGCCGTCGGCCAGTTCGCCGAGGCCGGCTTCCAGGGCGATCTGGCCCTTGGTACGGCGCTTCTGCTTGTACGGCAGGTAGAGGTCTTCGAGGCGGGTCTTGGTGTCGGCCAGCTTGATTTCGCGGGCCAGTTCCGGCGTCAGTTTGCCCTGTTCCTCGATGCTGGACAGGATGCTGGCGCGGCGCTCGTCGAGTTCGCGCAGGTAGCGCAGGCGCTCTTCCAGGTGGCGCAGCTGGGTGTCGTCGAGGCTACCGGTCACTTCCTTGCGGTAACGGGCGATGAAGGGCACGGTCGAGCCTTCGTCCAACAGGCCCACGGCCGCCTCGACCTGCTGAGGGCGTACGCCCAGTTCCTCGGCGATACGGCTGTTGATGCTGTCCATGTAAACCACCTGACATTTGTGAATACGGGGGTCGCCGGTGGGCCTTCGGCCCGATGGCGCTGGATGAAAGCCGCGCATTATACCCATCGCAAACGGCTTGCGGTGATGGCGCCCGGCCAGCCGGAACTGGCGCCCGGGGAAAAATCTGCTAACAATGCTCACGCAACGTGCAGCAATGGCTACGCCATAATGCGCGGCGAAATCAGAGGAGTTATTCATGACCGGCACCCCAAACACCGCTGAAGGTGACAAGATTCTCATCGTCGACGACGATCCGGGGCTCAGCAGCCTGCTGGAACGTTTCTTCACCAGCAAGGGCTACCGCGCCCGTGCGGTGCCCAACACCGAACAGATGGACCGCCTGCTGCAGCGCGAGGTGTTCAACCTGGTGGTGCTCGACCTGATGCTGCCGGGCGAGGATGGCCTGTCCGCGTGCAAGCGCCTGCGTCAGCAGAACAACCAGATCCCGATCATCATGCTCACTGCCAAGGGTGACGAGCTCAGCCGCATCAAGGGCCTGGAGCTGGGTGCCGACGATTACCTGGGCAAGCCATTCAACCCGGACGAACTGATGGCGCGGGTCAAGGCCGTGCTGCGCCGCCAGGCGCCGAGCGTGCCGGGTGCACCGGGGAGCGAGGACGAGTCGGTCACTTTCGGTGACTACGAGCTGTCGCTGGCCACTCGCGAACTCAAGCGTGGCGACGAAGTGCACATGCTCACCACCGGCGAGTTCGCCGTGCTCAAGGCACTGGTGATGCACGCCCGTGAGCCGCTGACGCGCGACAAGCTGATGAACCTGGCCCGCGGCCGCGAGTGGGATGCCCTGGAGCGTTCCATCGACGTGCAGATTTCGCGTCTGCGCCGCATGATCGAGCCGGACCCGTCCAAGCCTCGCTATATCCAGACGGTATGGGGTGTAGGTTACGTGTTCGTACCAGACGGAAACGCCGGCAAATGATGCTTCGTCGTCGATGAAAACACCGCTCTGGTTTCCGCAAAGCTTCTTCGCCCGCACGTTGTGGCTGGTGCTGATCGTTGTTCTGTTCTCCAAGGCACTGACGCTGGTCTACCTGCTGATGAACGAGGACGTGCTGGTCGATCGGCAGTACAGCCACGGTGTGGCCCTGACCCTGCGCGCCTATTGGGCGGCAGATGAAGAGAACCGCGACAAGATCGCCGAAGCCGCGGGGCTGATCCGGGTCACCGGTTCCGGCGTTCCGGAGGGCGAGCAGCACTGGCCATACAGCGAGATCTACCAGCGGCAGATGCAGGCCGAGCTGGGTGACGATACCGAAGTGCGCCTGCGTATCCATGCGCCGCCAGCGCTGTGGGTGAACGCACCGAGCCTGGGCCCGGGCTGGCTGAAGGTGCCGTTGTACCCGCACCCGCTGCGTGGGCAGAAGATCTGGAACGTGCTCGGCTGGTTCCTGGCCATCGGCCTGTTGTCGACCGCCTCGGCCTGGATCTTCGTGCGTCAACTTAACCAACCCTTGAAGCGCCTGGTATTCGCCGCCCGGCAGGTGGGCCAGGGGCGCAGCGTGCGGTTGCCAATCAGCGACACGCCCAGCGAGATGACCGAGGTCTATCGCGCGTTCAACCAGATGGCCGAAGATGTCGAACAGGCCGGCCGTGAGCGTGAGTTAATGCTGGCGGGGGTTTCCCATGACCTGCGTACGCCGCTCACGCGGCTGCGCTTGTCGTTGTCGTTGCTGAACAGCGACAGCGAGCTCAGTGACGACATGGTCCGCGATATCGAGGACATGGACGCGATTCTCGACCAGTTCCTCGCGTTCATTCGCGATGGGCGGGACGAGCCGGTCGAGGAGGTTGACCTGGCTGATCTGGTGCGCGAAGTGGTGGCGCCCTATAACCAGCCGGAAGAACGTGTGCGCCTTTGCCTGGAGCCGATTCCCCCGTTTCCGCTGCGTCGGGTTTCGCTCAAGCGCATGCTCGGCAACCTTATCGGCAATGCGCTGCATCACGCTGGCAAGGGCGTCGAGGTGGCTGCCTACGTGTCCGGTGACGAGAGCGCGCCCTATGTGGTGCTGAGCGTGCTGGACCGGGGTACCGGGATCGACGAGTCTGAGCTGGAGACCATTTTCAACCCGTTCATCCGCGGTGACCGTGCCCGAGGGGGCAAGGGGACCGGGCTGGGGCTGGCAATCGTCAAGCGGATCGCGGCGCAGCACGGCGGGAATGTGGAGTTGCGCAACCGGTCCGGTGGCGGGATCGAGGCGCGGGTAAGGCTGCCGTTGGGGTTGCTGCTGCCTCGCAATGCTGTGTGAGGTTCTGCGGCCTCTTCGCGGCTAAAGCCGCTCCTACAGGTGCTGCGCGGTCCCTGTGGGAGCGGCTTTAGCCGCGAAGCGGCCAGTGCAGGCTGGAATCAGCCTTTGCCCTTGGTCCGGGTCTGATTCGGCCCGCCATTCTTTTCCAGGTGTTCGATGATCATCCCGGCGACGTTCTTGCCCGTGGTCACCTCGATGCCTTCGAGCCCAGGCGACGAATTCACTTCCATCACCAATGGCCCGTGGTTCGAACGCAGGATATCCACACCCGCCACGCTCAGCCCCATCACCTTGGCCGCACGAATGGCTGTCATGCGCTCTTCGGGGGTGATCTTGATCAGGCTCGCGACCCCACCGCGGTGCAGGTTGGAGCGGAACTCCCCTGGCTTGGCCTGGCGCTTCATCGAGGCAATCACCTTGTCGCCCACCACGAAGCAGCGGATATCCGCACCGCCGGCCTCCTTGATGTACTCCTGAACCATGATGTTCTGCTTCAACCCCATGAATGCCTCGATCACCGACTCGGCAGCCTTGGTGGTCTCGCACAGCACCACACCGATACCTTGAGTGCCTTCGAGTACCTTGATCACCAGCGGTGCGCCGTTGACCATCTGGATCAGGTCGGGGATGTCGTCCGGTGAGTGGGCGAAGCCGGTGATCGGCAGGCCGATGCCGCGACGAGACAGCAATTGCAGTGAACGCAGCTTGTCACGTGAACGGGCGATCGCCACGGATTCGTTGAGCGGGTACACGCCCATCATTTCGAACTGACGCAGCACCGCGCAGCCGTAGAAAGTCACTGAGGCGCCGATGCGCGGGATCACCGCATCGAAGCCCTCCAGTGGTTTGCCGCGGTAGTGGATCTGCGGCTTGTGACTGGCGATGTTCATGTAGGCCCGCAGGGTGTCGATCACCACCATTTCATGGCCCCGCTGGGTACCGGCTTCGACCAGACGGCGGGTGGAATACAGACGCGGATTGCGCGACAGCACAGCGATCTTCATGCAGCACCTGTGACAGGGGAGAGGGTGGCCGGATAGGCCGGTTTGTCTTGTACGTATTTCAGGCCAGGGTTGACCACCAGTTGGCCGTGTATGAGTGCCTTGGAGCCCAGCAACAGGCGATAGCGCATGTTCTTGCGACAGGCCAGGGTGAACTCGACTTCCCAGACGGCGTCGCCCAGGGCCAATGTGGTGCGGATCACATAACGGGTCTGCGCCTGGCCGTTGGAGCTCTTGATGTTCTTCATGGTCACCAGCGGCGCTTCACAGCGGCGGTGGCGCAATTGCACCACCGAGCCGAGGTGAGCGGTGAAACGTACCCAGGGTTGGCCGTCACGCTCGAACGGCTCGACTTCGGTGGCGTGCAGGCTGGAGGTGCTGGCGCCGGTGTCGATCTTGGCGCGCAGGCCCGCCACGCCGAGGTCGGGCAAGGCCACCCACTCGCGCAGGCCGATCACTGTCAGATGGTCAAATTTCTTCACGAAGCACACCCTGCGGATAAGGTGGTGAACTGTAAGCACGGCGGGGACTTTTTGCATCCGTCAGTTACGGTAGTACAGTTCGATGAAAGACAGAATTCGAGGTAACGAGATGGCACAAAAAGCCGAGGACGACGACAAGGTCCGCCTGGACAAATGGCTGTGGGCGGCGCGGTTCTACAAGACCCGTGCACTGGCCAAGGCGGCAATCGAAAGCGGCAAGGTGCATTGCCGTGGCGAGCGCTGCAAGCCGGGCAAGGAGCCGCGGGTGGGTGATGAATTCGTGCTGCGCACCGGGTTCGATGAGCGCACGGTCGTGGTCAAGGCGCTGTCAGTGGTACGACGCGGGGCGCCTGAGGCGCAGACGCTGTACGAAGAAACTGAGGACAGCGTGCGCCGCCGCGAGCAGGCGGCCGAGATGCGCAAGGCGGGGGCGATGGGGG
>NZ_BCAZ01000060.1:0-32951 GCF_001320205.1 Pseudomonas sp. NBRC 111123 | reverse complement strand
GGGCTTGCGCATCCATTGCGTTCCACTACTTGAGGAAAGGTCGATGACCATGTCTCTGGGTACACGGATGGGGGCCGAGCTGGTCGGCACCTTCTGGTTGGTTCTTGGTGGCTGTGGCAGTGCCGTACTTGCAGCTAGTTCTCCCGTCGGCATCGGCGTGCTTGGTGTCGCTTTCGCTTTCGGTCTCACCGTGCTGACCATGGCGTTCGCCATCGGTCATATCTCCGGCTGTCACCTCAACCCCGCCGTGTCGTTCGGGCTGGTGGTGGGTGGGCGTTTCCCGGCCAAGGAGCTGCTGCCCTACGTCATCGCCCAAGTGATCGGCGCGATTCTGGCAGCTGCAGTGATCTACTTCATCGCCAGCGGCAAGGCCGGCTTCGAGCTTTCATCGGGCCTGGCCTCGAACGGCTACGCCGATCATTCGCCCGGCGGCTATTCGCTGGGGGCGGGTTTTGTCAGTGAAGTGGTGATGACGGCGATGTTCCTGGTGGTGATCATGGGCGCCACCGATGCCCGTGCCCCGGCAGGCTTCGCGCCGATTGCCATCGGCCTGGCCCTGACCCTCATCCACCTGATCTCGATCCCGGTGACCAATACCTCGGTCAACCCCGCGCGCAGCACGGGGCCGGCATTGTTCGTCGGTGGCTGGGCCCTGCAGCAGCTGTGGCTGTTCTGGGTGGCGCCGCTGATCGGGGCTGCGATCGGCGGCGCGCTGTACCGGGGCCTGGCGAAGGAGCCTTAGCGCTGATGCACGCAGCGCCCGGCGGCGTAGGTTTCGCGCACGGTGCGGTCGTCGCCCAGGGTGGTCAGCACGAACAGGGTCTCCTCGATGCTGCTGGACTGCTGAATGCGGTAGTCCAGCAGCGGCGTGGCCTTGTAGTCGAGCACCACGAAATCGGCTTCGTTGCCTGGGCGCAGGCTGCCGATACGGTCGTCCAGGCGCAGTGCGCGCGCGCCACCGAGGGTGGCCAGGTACAGCGATTTGTAAGGGTGCAGGCGCGCGCCTTGCAGCTGCATCACCTTGTAGGCCTCGTTCAGGGTGTTCAGCAGCGAGAAGCTGGTGCCGGCGCCGACGTCGGTGCCCAGGCCCACATTGACCTTGAAGCGCTCGGCCTGGGGCAGGTTGAACAGGCCGCTGCCGAGGAACAGGTTGGAGGTTGGGCAGAACGCCACGGCCGAACCGGTTTCGGCCAGGCGCTGGCATTCGCTGTCGCACAGGTGCACGCCGTGGGCGAACACCGAGCGCTCGCTGAGCAGCTCGAAGTGGTCATAGACGTCCAGGTAGCCTTTTTGCTCGGGGAACAGCTCTTTTACCCAGTCGATTTCCTTGAGGTTCTCGGACAGGTGGGTGTGCATGTACAGCCCTGGGTATTCCTTCAGTAGCTGACCGGCCAAGGCCAGTTGTTCTGGTGTGCTGGTCGGTGCGAAGCGCGGGGTCACCGCGTAGTGCAGGCGGCCCTTGCCGTGCCAGCGTTCGATCAGCTGCTTGCTCTGGGTGTAGCCGGACTCGGCAGTGTCGGTCAGGTAGTCCGGGGCATTGCGATCCATCATGACCTTGCCTGCGATCATCCGCAGGTCCAGGCGCTCGGCTTCTTCGAACAGGGCATTGACCGACTGCGGGTGCACGCTGCCAAACACCAGGGCGGTGGTGGTGCCGTTGCGCAGCAGCTCCTTGAGGAAGATCTTCGCCACCTTGTCGGCGTGATCCTTGTCGGCGAACTGCTTCTCGCAGGGGAAGGTGTAAGTGTTGAGCCAGTCCAGCAGCTGTTCGCCGTAGGAGCCGATCATGCCGGTCTGCGGGAAATGGATGTGGGTATCGATGAAGCCCGGGGTGATCAGGGCGTCCTGGTAGTGCACCACTTCGATATCGGCTGCCAGGTTCGGCAGCAGCTCGCTGGCAGGGCCGACGGCACTGATGCGGCCATCGTCGATCACCAGCAGGCCGTCCTCGAAATACTCATGGGAAGCGTCCAGGCCTACCTCGGCCGGGTCGGCGATGCTGTGCAGGATGGCGGCACGGTAGGCTTTGCGGGTAACGGTCATAACACACTCGTCAAATGGCTTGGCTGCGCCGGGAGGGCGGCAGCAACTGGGCAATGGGGCCGGCGTTGGCGGCAGCGTCGTGCTGGCCGAAGCAGGCGTTGTAGGTGGCAATGATTTCGCCGGCGATGGACACGGCAATCTCGATCGGCAGCTTGCCCTTGACCTCGGGCAGGCCCATCGGGCAGCGCATGCGCGCCAGCACGGCATCGTCGTAGCCGCGCTCGCGCAGGCGGTGCTCGAACTTGACCCGTTTGGTCTTCGAGCCGATCAGGCCGAACCAGGTGAAATCGTTGCGCTTGAGAATGGCGGCGGTCAGTTCCAGGTCGAGCTGGTGGTTGTGGGTCATGACGATGCAGTAGCTGCCTGGTGGCAGGTCCGCGACTTCGTCGACCGGCTCCTCACTGACGACCTTGCTCACCCCGTTGGGAATGAATTCGGGGAATTCCTGTTCGCGCGCGTCGATCCAGCGCACCCGGCAGGGCAGGGCGGCGAGCAAGGGTACCAGAGCACGGCCGACATGGCCCGCGCCGAACACGGCGATCTGCGCCTGCACCGCGGCCATTGGCTCGAACAGCAGCACGGTGGCGCCGCCGCAGCACTGGCCGAGGCTGGCACCGAGGCTGAAGCGCTCCAGGTGCGGGGTGCTGCGGTGTTCCTCGAGCATCTGCCGGGCGATGTGCAGGGCCTTGTATTCCAGATGGCCGCCGCCGATGGTGTCGAACAGGCCGGTGGCGCTGACGACCATCTTCGAGCCGGCGTTGCGCGGGGTCGAGCCGCGCTCCTCGATGATGGTTACCAGCACGCAGGCTTCGCCGCGGGACTGATGGTCGGCGAGGGCGTTGATCCATTGGTGCATGATTCAACCTCTCTCAAGAGCGACATGGTCCGTTGTAGCAGCGGCCTTGTGTCGCGAAAGGGCTGCGCAGCAGGCCCAGGCATCTTCATTGCTGCACAGATCCTGGGGTCGCTGCGCGACCCTTTCGCGACGCAAGGCCGCTCCTACAGGGGCCTTGCATTGTCAGTGGGTGACGGGTTCCAGTTCCGGCTCGGCAGGCTGTGCTGCAGCCACCGCCTTGCGCATCTGCTCGCAACCCCACAACACCCGCTCCGGTGTTGCCGGCGCGTCGATGTTCGGCTGCACGCGATAGTCGGCGATGCTGGCCACGGCATCCTTGAGCGCACACCAGGCGGCGATGCCAAGCATGAACGGTGGCTCGCCCACGGCCTTGGAGTGGAACACCGTGTCTTCCGGGTTCTTGCGGTTCTCCACCAGCTTCACCCGCATGTCCAGCGGCATGTCGGCCACCGCCGGGATCTTGTAGCTGGCCGGGCCGTTGGTCATCAGCTTGCCCTTGGCGTTCCACACCAGCTCTTCGGTGGTCAGCCAGCCCATGCCCTGGATGAAACCGCCTTCGACCTGGCCGATGTCAATGGCCGGGTTCAGCGAGTCACCCACGTCATGCAGGATGTCGGCGCGCAGCATCTTGTACTCGCCGGTCAGGGTATCGACGATCACTTCCACGCAGGCAGCGCCGAAGGCGAAGTAGTAGAACGGCCGGCCGCGCGCCTGGCTGCGGTCGTAGTAGATCTTTGGCGTGCGGTAGAAACCGGTGCTCGACAGCGATACCTGGCCAAAGTAGGCCTGCTGCACCAACTGCTCGAAGCTGACGATCTGGTCGCGCACACGCACATGGCCGTTACGGAACTCGACGTCTTCCTCGGTCACCTGATAGTGCCGTGCGGCAAATTCGGTGAGGCGCTTCTTGAGGATCTCGGCGGCGTTCTGGGCGGCCTTGCCGTTCAGGTCGGCACCGCTGGAGGCTGCAGTCGGCGAGGTGTTGGGCACCTTGTCGGTGTTGGTGGCGGTGATCTGGATGCGGCTGATATCGACTTGGAAGACCTGCGCCACCACCTGTGCCACCTTGGTGTTCAGGCCCTGGCCCATCTCGGTGCCGCCGTGGTTCAGGTGGATGCTGCCGTCGGTATAAATGTGGATCAGCGCGCCGGCCTGGTTGAGGAAGGTGGCGGTGAACGAGATACCGAACTTGACCGGCGTCAGCGCCAGGCCCTTCTTCAAGACCGGGCTGTTGGCGTTGAAGCGGCGGATCGACTCGCGGCGTTCGGCGTAGTCGCTGCTGGCTTCGAGCTCGGCGGTCATTTCCTCGAGCATGTTGTGCTCGACGGTCTGGTAGTAGTGGGTGACGTTGCGCTCGGTCTTGCCGTAATAGTTGGCCTTGCGCACGGCCAGTGGGTCGCGGCCCAGGTGGCGGGCGATGTGGTCCATCACCTGTTCGATGGCGACCATCCCCTGTGGGCCGCCGAAGCCGCGGTAGGCGGTGTTGGAGGCGGTGTTGGTCTTGCAGCGGTGGCCATGCACGGTGGCATCGCCCAGGTAATAGGCGTTGTCGGAGTGGAACATGGCGCGGTCGACGATCGACCCGGACAGGTCGGGCGAGTAGCCGCAGTTGCCGGCCAGGTCGAGGTTGATGCCGTGCAGGCGGCCGTCGTCATCGAAGCCGACATCGTACTCCACGTAGAACGGGTGGCGCTTGCCGGTCATGGTCATGTCTTCGACCCGTGGCAGGCGCATCTTGGTCGGCTGGCCGGTCAGGCGTGCGACCACCGCGCACAGGCAGGCCGGGCTTGCGGCCTGGGTTTCCTTGCCGCCGAAGCCGCCGCCCATGCGGCGCATGTCCAGCACCACCTTGTTCATCGGTACGTCGAGTACTTCGGCGACCAGCTTCTGCACTTCGGTGGGGTTCTGCGTGGAACAGTAGACGATCATGCCGCCGTCCTCGGTGGGCATCACCGAGGAGATCTGGGTTTCCAGGTAGAAGTGCTCCTGGCCGCCGATGTGCAGGGTGCCTTGCAGGCGGTGCGGGGCGCTGGCCAGGGCTGCGGCTGAATCGCCGCGCTGGTGGGTGTGGCTGTCGAGCACGAAGTGCTTCTTGCGCAGCGCATCGACCACGTCCAGCACGGGCTCCAGGTCTTCGTATTCGACGATGGCAGCCATCGCTGCGCGGCGTGCGGTATCGAGGTCGCGAGCGGCCACGGCGAGCACCGGCTGGCCGTAGAACTCGACCTTGTCGATGGCCAGCAGCGGGTCGCCGGCGACCACCGGGCCGATGTCCTTCAGGCCCGGGATGTCTTCGTGGGTGATGGCGATGCGCACGCCTTCGAAGGCGTAGCACGGCGTGGTGTCGATGCGCAGGATGCGCGCATGGGCGCGGTCCGCAGTGCGCGCATAAACGTGCAGCTCGTTGGGGAATTCCAGGCGGTCGTCGATGTACAGCGCTTCGCCCGACACATGCTTGTCGGCGCTGTCGTGCTTGACGCTGCGCCCGACCCCGGTGATCAGGTCCTGGCTGAACAGTTCGGCCATCTCGGCCTGGCTCTTGGCTACGTGATGGTTAGACATAGTCGGTCACCCGGGTCTCGATGTAGGGCGTTTGTTGTTCGATGAAGTACTTGCGCAGCAGGTTCTGTGCGGTCAGCAAGCGGTACTCCTTGCTGGCGCGGAAATCGCTGAGCGGGGTGAAGTCTTCGGCCAGGGCCTGGCAGGCACGCTCGATGCTGGCCTGGTTCCACGGTTTGCCGCGCAAGGCCGCTTCGCAGGCGCGGGCGCGTTTCGGGATGGCTGCCATGCCGCCGAAGGCGATGCGTACGCCGCTGACCACGCCGTCTTCGATGCTCAGGTTGAAGGCGGCGCACACGGCGGAGATGTCGTCGTCCAGGCGCTTGGACACTTTATAGGCACGGAAGGCCCAGTCGTTGCTGGCACGTGGCACGATGATCTTCTCGATGAACTCGCTGTCCTGGCGGGCGGTGATGCGGTAGTCAATGAAGTAGTCTTCCAGCGGCATCACCCGCTGGCGCTCGCCCTGGCGCAGGACCACCTGCGCATCCAGGGCGATCAGCAGGGGCGGCGAGTCGCCGATTGGCGAGGCGTTGCCGATGTTGCCGCCCAGGGTGCCCTGGTTGCGGATCTGCAGCGAGGCGAAGCGGTGCAGCAGGTCGCCGAAGTCCGGGTACTCCTCGTTGAGTGCGCCGTAACAGTCGGTCAGCGGGGTGGCAGCGCCGATTTCCAGGTGGCTGGCGGTCTTGTCGATGCGCTTGAGTTCGGCGACGTGGCCGACGTAGATCATCACCGGCAGGGTCTTGTGGAACTGGGTGACTTCCAGAGCCAGGTCGGTACCACCGGCCAGCAGGCGCGCTTCGGGGTGCGAGCTGTACAGGTCGGCCAGGTCGGCCACGGTCAGCGGCACCAGGCAGCGCTTGTCGCCGCTGTTGAGCTCGCCGGTCTGGGTGGGGGCGATGGCCTTCAGGCGGGCGATGGTTTGCGCCTGCTGGGCGTCGAACTGGTCGCGGCAAGGCTGGCGGCAGCTTTGCTCGGCAGCGTCGAGGATCGGGCGGTAACCGGTGCAGCGGCAAAGGTTGCCGGCCAGGGCCTCCTGGGCCTGATGCAGGTCGGCGCCCTGGCTGTTCTTCTGCAGGGCGAACAGCGACATGACGAAGCCAGGTGTGCAGAAGCCGCATTGCGAGCCGTGGCAGTCGGCCATGGCCTGTTGCACGCTGTGCAACTGCCCGTCGTGCTTGAGCCCTTCGACGCTGATCAGTTGCTTGCCGTGCAAGGAGGAGACGAAGGTCAGGCAGGAGTTCAGGCTGCGGTAGCGCAGCTTGTCCTCGCCTAGTTCGTCCTGGACAAGCTCGCCGACCACCACGGTGCAGGCGCCGCAGTCGCCACTGGCGCAGCCTTCTTTGGTGCCGGGTTTGCCCAGGTGCTCACGCAGGTACTGCAGCACCGTCATGTTCGGGTCCAGGGCATGCTCACTACGCAGCGCCTGGTTGACGAGAAACTGGATCACGGGGATGGCCTCGCAATGGTTTTATTGTTGTTGGGCGGACAATAAGCAGACCTGTCGCGGTGGTCAATAATTTTCTGACTCAAAGGTCAGGAAATTATTCATGCTGATGTCTCACCGAAAAATGTGCCCATACCTTAAGCATAGATCGCGCCGTCCGGCTGTCTGCCCGGCAGGTCAAAGAAAGCGCCACGCCCCTCTGCGCGTGTGCTGGGCAAGTGCGCTACAATCGCTCCCTTGTGCCCAGTTCAATGATTTTGAAGGAAAACCATGACGTTCAAGGCGCCGGACAGCCTCGCCGAGCAGATTGCCGACTACCTGGCCGAACGCATCATTCGCGGCGAGCTTGCGCCCGGTGAGCGGATCCAGGAGCAGAAGGTCACCCAGGCACTCAGTGTCAGCCGTGGCTCGGTGCGCGAAGCGTTATTGATCCTCGAACGTCGCCATCTGGTGGCGATCCTGCCGCGTCGTGGCGCCCATGTGACCCAACTGGACGAGCGCGGCGTGCGCAGCCTGTGCACCTTGATGGGCGAGTTCTACATCCTGCTGGGCAATGCGGTTGCACAAAAGTGGCGCACCGAGGGCGACCTGCGCCCGTTCCTGGACATCCAGCAGCGCCTGCGCCAGGCCCGCGAGCAGCAGGACATCAAGGTCTTCGTCGCCGACAGCTTTGCGGTAATGCGTGCTGCCTACCCGTTCGCAGACAACCCTTACCTGCAGGAAACGGTCGAGAACCTGCAGCCGGCCATGAGCCGTGCCTACTACCTGGCCCTGGATCAGCGCCAGGCCAACATGGACGACTACCTCGACCTGTTCGCCCGCCTGCTCGAAGCCGTGGTTGCCCGCGACCTGCCGCGCATCCGCGAGGTACTCACCGCCTATGGCCAGCGCAGCTGCGAACTGGTGCTGGCGGCGCTGGCCCGGGGCTGACCGATGCGCCTGAAGTGCATTCGCCTGGCCGGGTTCAAGTCGTTCGTCGACCCCACTACGGTCAACTTCCCCAGCAACATGGCGGCCGTCGTCGGCCCCAATGGCTGCGGCAAGTCCAACATCATCGACGCGGTGCGCTGGGTGATGGGCGAGAGTTCGGCGAAGAACCTGCGTGGCGAGTCGATGACCGATGTCATCTTCAACGGCTCCACCAGCCGCAAGCCGGTGAGCCAGGCCAGCATCGAGCTGGTATTCGACAACAGCGAAACCACCTTGCTCGGCGAGTACGCCGCCTACGCCGAGATTTCCATCCGCCGCAAGGTGACTCGTGACGGGCAGAACAGCTATTACCTGAACGGCACCAAGTGCCGCCGTCGGGACATCACCGACATCTTCCTCGGCACAGGCCTGGGCCCGCGCAGCTATTCGATCATCGAGCAGGGCATGATTTCCAAGCTGATCGAGGCCAAGCCCGAAGAGCTGCGCAATTTCATCGAAGAGGCGGCCGGCATCTCCAAGTACAAGGAGCGCCGCCGCGAGACCGAAAGCCGCATACGCCGCACCCAGGAGAACCTGGCGCGGCTGACCGACCTGCGCGAAGAGCTGGAGCGTCAGCTCGAACGCCTGCATCGCCAGGCCCAGGCTGCCGAAAAGTACCGTGAATACAAGGCCCAGGAACGCCAGCTCAAGGCGCGCCTGTCGGCCCTGCGTTGGCGCGACCTGGACGAGCGCGTGCGCCAGCGCGAGGCGGTGATCGGTGACCAGGATGTCGCCCATGAGGCGCTGGTTGCCGAGCAGCGTAACGCCGACGCCAGCATCGAGCGCCTGCGCGACGGCCACCACGAGCTGTCGGAGCGCTTCAATCAGGTGCAGGGGCGCTTCTATTCGGTGGCCGGTGATATCGCTCGGGTGGAACAGAGCATCCAGCACGGCCAGCAGCGCCTGCGCCAGTTGCAGGACGACTTCAAGGAAGCCGAGCGTACCCGCCAGGAAACCGAATCGCACCTGGGCCATGACCGCACCCTGCTGGCCACCCTGGGTGAAGAGCTGGCCATGCTCGAGCCGGAGCAGGAGCTGACCCTGGCCGCCGCCGAAGAGGCTGCCGCCACCCTCGAAGAAGCCGAGTTGGGCATGCACGGCTGGCAGGAGCAGTGGGACAGCTTCAACACCCGCTCCTCCGAACCGCGGCGTCAGGCCGAAGTGCAGCAGGCGCGCCTGCAGCAGCTGGAAGCCAGCATGGAGCGCCTGGCCGAACGCCAACGCAAGCTGGTCGAGGAAAGCGGACAACTGGCGTTAGATCCGCAGGATGCTTCCCTGCTGGAGCTTTCCGAACAGCTGGCCAGCAGCGAAATGTTGCTCGAAGAGTTGCAGTTGTCGGAGCAGCAGGTGGTCGAGCGCCTGGAAAGCGTGCGCGAGCAGCTGCAACAGGCGACCCAGGCCCAGCAACAGCAGCAGGGCGACCTGCAGCGCCTCGGCGGCCGCCTGGCCTCGCTGGAGGCGCTGCAGCAGGCCGCCCTGGAACCGGGCATCGGTGCTGCCGACTGGCTGCGCGAACAAGGCCTGGAGCAGCGACCGCGCCTGGCCGAGGGGCTGCGCGTGGAGCCGGGTTGGGAGCTGGCGGTGGAAACCGTGCTGGGCGCCGATTTGCAGGCTGTGCTGCTGGACGATTTTGCCGGCCTGGATTTCAACGCCCTGGAGCAGGGCGAGCTACGCCTGTTGCTGGCGGCTGGGGGCGGTCAGCGTCAGCCCGGCAGCCTGCTCGACAAGGTCGAAGGGCGTATCGATCTGGCCCCGTGGCTGGGCCGGGTGCAGCCGGTCGAAGACCTCGCCGAGGCCTTGGCAAGGCGCGCAGCGCTGGGGGACGGGCAGAGCCTGGTGAGTCGCGATGGCTATTGGGTTGGCCGCCATTTCCTGCGCGTCAGCCGGGGTGGCGAAGCCCAGGGTGGCGTGCTGGCTCGCGGCCAGGAAATCGAACGCCTGGGCCAGGAGCAACTGGAGCTTGAAGCAACGCTGGAGCATCAGGAGCAGCAGCTTCAGGTAACCCGCGAGCAGCAGCTGGAGCTGGAGGAGCAGCGTGAGCAGCTGCGCCGCCGCACCCAGGAAGAAAGCCGCCAGCACGGCGAGTTCAAGGCCAGCCTGTCCGCCGGCCGTGCCCGCGCCGAGCAGGTCGAGCTGCGCCGCCGCCGACTGCAGGAAGAGCTGGCTGAGCTTCAGGAGCAGCGCACCTTGGAGCAGGAGCAATTGGGCGAGGCGCGCCTGGTGCTGCAGGAGGCTCTGGACCTGATGGCCCAGGACACCGAGCAGCGAGAGCAGTTGATGGCGCGCCGCGACACCTTGCGCGAAGGCCTCGATCGCATCCGCCAGGAAGCCCGCCAGCACAAGGATCACGCCCATCAGTTGGCCGTGCGCCTGGGTTCGCTGCGCGCTCAGCACGACTCCACCCGCCAGGCCTTGGAGCGTCTGGAGCAGCAGGCCGCACGCCTGAGCGAGCGTCAGGAGCAACTGAGCCTGAACCTTGAAGAGGGTGAGGCTCCGCTCGAAGAGTTGCGCCTGAAGCTCGAAGAGCTGCTGGAGCGGCGCATGAGCGTGGACGAAGAAATGCGCCTGGCGCGGCTGCACATGGACGAAGCCGACCGCGCACTGCGCGACGCCGAAAAGCGCCGCACCCAGGCCGAACAGCAAGCCCAGCTGCTGCGCGGCCAGCTGGAGCAGATGCGCCTGGAAAACCAGGGTCTGGACATCCGCCGCAAGACCTTGCAGGAACAACTGCTGGCCGACGGCTACGATTTGCAGGGCGTGCTCGCCACCGTCGAGGCGGATGCCAGCGAGCAGGGCACCGAGCAGGAGCTGGAGCAGACCGAAGGGCGCATTCAGCGCCTGGGTGCGATCAACCTGGCGGCCATCGAGGAATACGAGCAGCAGTCGGAGCGCAAGCGTTATCTGGACGCCCAGGATGCTGACCTGGTCGAAGCCCTGGATACCTTGGAAAACGTCATTCGCAAGATCGACAAGGAGACCCGCAACCGCTTCAAGGATACCTTTGATCAGATAAATGCCGGATTACAGGCACTTTTTCCAAAAGTTTTCGGTGGCGGCAGCGCTTATCTGGAACTGACGGGCGAAGATCTACTCGATACAGGGGTGACGATCATGGCGCGTCCGCCGGGCAAGAAGAACAGCACCATCCATCTGCTGTCCGGCGGCGAGAAGGCACTGACCGCGTTGGCGCTGGTGTTTGCCATCTTCAAGTTGAACCCCGCACCGTTCTGCATGCTCGACGAAGTCGATGCGCCGCTGGACGATGCCAACGTCGGGCGCTACGCCCGGCTGGTCAAGGAAATGAGTGAAAGCGTGCAGTTCATCTACATCACCCATAACAAGATTGCCATGGAGATGGCGGACCAATTGATGGGGGTGACCATGCATGAGCCCGGTTGTTCACGTCTTGTTGCAGTTGATGTCGAGGAGGCGCTGGCCATGGTAGACGCCTGATGAGGGAAGATAGGGC
This sequence comes from Pseudomonas sp. NBRC 111123, assembly GCF_001320205.1. NCBI lineage: Bacteria > Pseudomonadati > Pseudomonadota > Gammaproteobacteria > Pseudomonadales > Pseudomonadaceae > Pseudomonas > Pseudomonas sp. NBRC 111123. The sequence goes on along the minus strand of NZ_BCAZ01000060.1, from coordinate 21,608 downwards.
GAAAACTGTAGGCAAATGCCCCTGTCATGTGCGACAGACGGTGTAAAGTTGTCTTTGGTCGTGCTAGCTTAATGTCACTCGTTTTTTGCGTGGGTAAAACGCCTGTCAGAACATAGAGTTGGCGCCACGTGTTAAAGGGCTTTGAACCCTTTGTTTTCAAGCATATTTTTATAGAGGCACGGGATTACATGGAAATCGGTCTGCGCGAGTGGCTGATCGTCATCGGCGTCATTGTCATCGCCGGTATTCTTTTCGACGGCTGGCGCCGCATGCGCGGCGGAAAAGGCAAGCTGAAATTCCGTCTGGATCGCAGTTATTCCAACCTGCCGGACGAGGAGGGCAGCGCTGAAGTGCTCGGCCCGTCGCGGGTGCTGGATACCCAGAAGGAGCCTGAACTGGACGAGGCCGACCTGCCGTCGCTCAGCGCACCGGCGCGTGAGCGCGAACGTGAGCGCGAGCCCAAGCCGGTCAAGGCCAGCAAGCGTGGCAAGCGTACGGCAGAGGCGCAGCAGCAGGGTGACCTGAACCTGGCCGCCGAACCGCGCGAGCCTGACCTGTTTGCCGATGCTGACGAAGAATTTGTCGCTGACAACACCCGCAGCAGCGGCTTTGCCGCCACCGGCAACGCGGCCAAGGAGCTGCCGCCGGTCGAGGAAGTGCTGGTGATCAGCGTGATTTCCCGCGATGAGGGCGGTTTCAAGGGGCCAGCCCTGCTGCAGAACATCCTGGAAAGCGGCCTGCGTTTTGGCGAGATGGACATCTTCCACCGCCACGAAAGCATGGCGGGTCACGGCGAAGTGCTGTTCTCCATGGCCAACGCAGTCAAGCCAGGCATCTTCGACCTGGACGACATCGACCACTTCAGCACCCGTGCCGTGAGCTTCTTCCTCGGCCTGCCTGGTCCGCGTCATCCGAAGCAGGCCTTTGACGTGATGGTGGCTGCGGCGCGCAAGCTGGCCCATGAGCTCAATGGCGAGCTGAAGGACGACCAGCGCAGCGTGCTGACCGCGCAGACCATCGAGCACTACCGCCAGCGCATCGTCGAGTTCGAGCGCCGTGCGCTGACCCAGAAACGCTGATAGATCCAGACGAAAGAGCAGCCTGTGGGCATGCTGGCCGGTTCAAGACGTGTTGTCGTCTGTGCCGGTCCCTTCGCGGGCAAGCCCGCTCCCACAGGTATGCCACTGCCCATGAGGCGTGTGGCGTACCTGTGGGAGCGGGCTTGCCCGCGAAGGGGCCGACACAGGTAGTCAGACTCTTAAGCCCCAAGCATCCCTCCAGGCTGCTCTTTTTGCTTTGCAAGAGACCCTGACCCATGAACGCCGAAACCCGAATCCACGAACTGCGCGCCGAGCTCGACCAGCACAACTACCGCTACTACGTGCTCGACGAGCCAAGCGTGCCCGATGCCGAATACGATCGTCTGTTCAATGAACTGAAGGCGCTCGAGGCCGAGCACCCGCACCTGGTCACCCCTGATTCGCCAACCCAGCGTGTCGGGGGGGCTGCCTTGGCTGCCTTTAGCCAGGTGCGTCATGAAGTGCCGATGCTCAGCCTTGGCAACGCCTTCGAAGAAGCTGACCTGCGCGAATTCGGCCGCCGCGTGGTCGATGGGCTCGACCAGCCGGGCGCCGTGGATTTCAGCTGCGAACCGAAACTCGATGGCCTGGCAGTAAGCCTGCTGTACCGCGATGGTCAGTTGGTGCAAGGCGCTACCCGTGGCGACGGCACGACCGGCGAAGACATCAGTGCCAATGTGCGCACCGTGCGCAACATCCCGCTGAAGCTGCAGGGCGAAGGCTGGCCCGCCGTGCTTGAAGTGCGTGGCGAGGTGTACATGAGCAAGGCCGGCTTCGACCGCCTCAATGCCGCCCAGGCCGAGGCCGGTGGCAAGACCTTCGCCAACCCTCGCAACGCGGCGGCCGGCAGCCTGCGCCAGCTGGACTCGAAGATCACCGCCAGCCGCCCGCTGGAGTTCTGCTGCTACGGTGTCGGGCAGGTGTCCGAGAGCATCGGCGAGAGCCATATCGGCATTCTCGAGCAGCTCAAGCAGTGGGGCCTGCCGATCAGTCGCGAGCTCAGGCATGCGGCCGGCATCGAAGAGTGCCTGGCCTACTACCGCGACATTGGCGAACGGCGCAACAGCCTGCCGTACGAGATCGATGGCGTGGTGTTCAAGGTCAACAGCCTGGCGGCTCAGCGCGAGCTGGGCTTCCGTGCGCGCGAACCACGCTGGGCCATCGCCCACAAGTTCCCGGCCATGGAAGAGCTCACCGAAGTGCTGGATGTGGAATTCCAGGTCGGCCGTACCGGCGCGGTCACGCCAGTGGCGCGCCTGAAGCCGGTCAAGGTGGCAGGTGTGACCGTGTCCAACGCCACCCTGCACAACATGGACGAAATCGCCCGGCTGGGCCTGCGCATCGGTGACACGGTGATCATTCGCCGTGCCGGTGACGTGATTCCCCAGGTGATGCAGGTGGTGCTCGAACGCCGCCCCGAAGATGCGCGGCCGGTCGAAGTGCCGACCGAGTGCCCGGTGTGTGGCTCCCAGGTCGAGCGCACTCAATTGGTCAAGCGCAGCAAGGGCAAGGAAACCACCAGCGAAGGCGCGGTGTATCGATGCGTCGGCCGTCTGGCCTGTGGTGCCCAGCTCAAGCAGGCAATCATCCACTACGTTTCTCGCCGTGCCATGGACATTGATGGCCTGGGCGAGAAGAGCGTCGAGCAGTTGGTGGATGAGGACCTGATCGGCTCTCCGGCAGACCTGTACAAGTTGGAGTTCGACCAGATCGTCGGCCTTGAAGGTTTCGCCGAGGTTTCCAGCAGGAAACTGCTGGACGCCATCGAGGCCAGCAAACGCCCGAGCCTGGCGCGCTTCATCTATGCCCTGGGTATCCCGGATGTGGGCGAGGAAACCGCCAAGGTCCTGGCCCGCTCGCTGGGCAGCCTGACGCGCGTGCAGCAGGCGCTGCCGCAGGTGCTGACCTATCTTCCGGACATCGGCCTGGAGGTAGCGTACGAGATCCACAACTTCTTCGAGGACGAGCACAACCGCACGGTCATCGAGCAGTTGCTGGCCTGCGGCATGCAGTTGCAGGATGAGGGCGAGCTGGCCGCCGAGTTTGCCGCCAGCACTACCCTGGCTGGCATGATCGCCAAGCTCGACATACCCTCCGTCGGGCCGACAGGTGCGGAAAAACTGGTGGCCAAGCTCGACAGCCTGGACAAGATCATTGCGGCTGACGGCATCGACCTGCGCCAGGCGCTGGCGGCCAAACAGGCCGAAGCGGTGCGCGATTTCTTCAAAGTCCCGGCGAACCAGCAGCTGGCCCGCGACATCGAGGCACAACTGCTGGCCTTCGGTATGCACTGGAGCAGCGAGAAGAAAGTTGCCGAAGGCCTGCCACTGGCCGGCCAGACCTGGGTGCTGACAGGGTCGCTGGAGCGCTTCAGCCGTGACATAGCCAAGGAAAAGCTGGAAGGCCTGGGCGCCAAGGTAGCCGGCTCGGTCTCCGGCAAGACCCACTGTGTGGTCGCAGGCCCTGGTGCCGGCTCCAAGCTGGCCAAGGCCAGTGAGCTTGGTGTGAAGGTGCTGGATGAGGAAGCCTTCGTCACTTTCCTGGCAGGGCATGGCATCACTGTCTGATCCTGCGCGGCCTTTGTAGGAGCGGCCTTGTGTCGCGAAAGGGGTGCGAAGCGCCCCCCTGTCAGTGCCGTGACTCGATTTTGCGGGGGCTGCTTTACAGCCCTTTCGCGACACAAGGCCGCTCCTGCACGAGCCCTGTGCCAGGGCCCGATCACCCTGGCCCCGGACAAGTCATTGAGAAATGATGACTTTTTCTCGCGCAGAGGTTGTATCTTGGCCCCAGACCGGTACAATGGCGCGGCTCGCTGCTTGGCGAGCCGCGTAGTGGTGGCCCCATCGGTCCCCCCGCATTGATTACCCGTTAACCTGGTCAGGCCCGGAAGGGAGCAGCCATAGCGGGAACATCGAGTGCCGGGGTGTGGCTGGTGGGGCCGCCTCCATTTCCGGGGTCGGAAAGTTGCATTCGGCCTGCGCATTACCTTTCCCATCTTGTGATCACTGGTTACAGCTGTCGCCTGATCTCGGTGCCGACAACGATCACGATCAACGAAAACCCCGCTCCCAGGCAGAAAGGCAGCAGCGCTTGCCAAGCTGATTCACTCCTGGCTTTGCGCAGGGTTTTTTCCACTGCTTCAAGATCAAGATGAAAGGGCTCGCGAATTCCCTGGGTGGAACGGCACATCGTTCGCTTCGGGTGTTGTTGTAGTCTCGGTAGCCTTGAATCCCCGGTAGCGACAGTCGGCTGGCGCTGAAGCGCAAGTGAGCGTGTAGCGCCTGGCAGGCACGTGCCACAGCAGCTTCAGCGGCTGTGAGATTGAGCGCCGCCTGTGCGACGCTCTGCGGCTGATGGCCTCAAAGGTTGTATTTCTCATCAATACGGCGTTTGTCGAGCGCATAGCGCTTGATGTCGATCGCTTCAGTCTCCAACTGGGCATCCAACTCGTCCATATCGCGTTTTTTCAGCGCTGCGATATGGGCCTTGGTGGCTTGATAGTTGATCATCTCTGCAGCGTCATGCCCGCTGACGGGGTCCCAGAGGATGGAGAGCGGCCAGCACAGCAGGTTCACCACGCCAAAGCCGTAGGCGCGGCCGTAGAACGACCCGCCACCTGGAAGCAGGCCGAGGCCGGCGGCAAGCCCGGGTTTTTTCTCTTCTACCGACAGGTTTCTGGCGCGATAGCCAGCGAGTTCCGACTCTTGGACCGAATTGAGGCCGGTGGCACAGCCAGTGGTCAGCGCTATCAATGCGGCAGCGGTCAGATTTCGAGCGGTGGACATGCAACTTTCCTTAGTGTGGATACGGTTCTCGCCCGCCGCAGGGCGTCGGGGCGCGTAACTTTACACTGAGTGATGGCACATTGATATTGAGTCGCCGCTGGCAGGTCGGGATTGACTGTCAGGCGGTCGTTAGCCAATTCAGCTCAAGGCTGGACCACCGAAACCTCCCCCGAATACTCCGTTGCCCCATACCGCCGCACAATCCGTTCGATCTCCCCCGACTGCCTCATGCGCACCAGGGCCCGCAAGATGCCTTGGGTTGGTATCGCCGGGTCGTTCCTCACCATGCACCCCAGCGCCTGTTCCTCCAGCACCGCCTGCACCTGCAGCCGCTGCCCGGCAGGCAAACCCTGGTTGAACCACTGCAGCGAAAGCTCATTGCTCACCGCATGCCGATACCGCCCGATCTGCAGCTTCTGCAGTGCCAATTGCTGGCTACGGCTGTCCTCGCGCTGCAGGCGCCCTTGGGCAAACAACGGCTCCAGCGTGCCGTAGGCATACCCCAGCACCGTACCGATTGCCTGGGGCGGCAGTTGTTCGGGGTCGATAGGGGTATCGTCATCAGGTCGCCCGACCAGTACATCACGCTGCAGAAGTAACGGAATGCTCCAGACAAAATTCCCTGGCCGATCATTGAACCACTGGCTGCTGACATAGCAGCGTACATCGATATCGCCAGCATCCATCGCCTGTTGCAGGCGCAGGCGGGCCAGCACGTGGTATTCCGGTCGCACGCCGGCTTCCCCGGCCAGCGCCTGCAGAAGATCAAAGACCAGGCCCTCCACCGGCTGGCCGCCCTCGACCCGCACCAGCGGCATGCTCCAGCTCTCGGCCACGGAAAAGCGCAGCACCGGTTGATCCGCCAGGCTGTGGGTGCACCAGAGCAATAGCAGGGCCAGCAGTCGTCGCAATGCACATCCTCCTTGAACAGCGCGCCAGTTGCTTAGCTTAGACGAACTGTGCAGGGTGCAATTTTGCCCCCGCTCCGCTAGCATTAGCGATCTTCCGCTCGATCAGGCTGCGATGGTTTTTCGATGAGTTATCAGGTTCTTGCACGTAAATGGCGTCCGCGCTCGTTCCGCGAAATGGTCGGCCAGACCCATGTGCTCAAGGCCTTGATCAATGCCTTGGACAACCAGCGCCTGCACCACGCCTACCTGTTTACCGGTACGCGGGGGGTGGGCAAGACTACCATTGCGCGAATCATCGCCAAATGCCTCAACTGCGAAACCGGCATTACCTCCACGCCTTGTGGAGTCTGCTCGGTGTGCAGGGAGATCGACGAAGGCCGTTTCGTCGACCTGATCGAGATCGACGCCGCCAGCCGCACCAAGGTCGAAGACACCCGCGAGCTGCTCGATAACGTGCAGTACGCGCCGAGCCGTGGGCGCTTCAAGGTCTACCTGATCGACGAAGTGCACATGCTCTCCACCCACTCGTTCAACGCCTTGCTCAAGACGCTTGAAGAGCCACCGCCCTACGTCAAGTTCATCCTCGCCACCACCGACCCGCAGAAGCTGCCGGCCACCATCCTGTCGCGCTGCCTGCAGTTCTCGCTCAAGAACATGAGCCCGGAGCGGGTGGTCGAGCACCTGAGCCACGTGCTGCAGGCCGAAAACGTGCCGTTCGAGGCGGATGCCCTGTGGCTGCTCGGCCGTGCTGCCGATGGTTCGATGCGTGACGCCATGAGCCTCACCGATCAGGCCATCGCCTTCGGTGAGGGCAAGGTACTGGCAGCCGATGTGCGCGCCATGCTCGGCAGCCTCGATCATGGCCAGGTCTATGGCGTGCTGCAGGCGCTGCTCGAAGGGGATGCGCGGGCGCTGCTCGAAGCCGTGCGCAACCTTGCCGAGCAGGGGCCGGACTGGAGCGGGGTGCTGGCCGAGATGCTCAATGTGCTGCACCGCGTGGCCATCGCCCAGGCGCTGCCCGAGGCGGTGGACAATGGCCAGGGCGATCGCGACCGGGTGCTGGCACTGGCGTCGGCGTTGCCGGCCGAAGACGTGCAGTTCTACTACCAGATGGGCCTGATCGGCCGTCGCGACCTGCCGTTGGCGCCGGACCCGCGGGGCGGTTTCGAAATGGTCTTGCTGCGCATGCTGGCGTTCCGGCCGGCGGATACCGACGATGCGCCGAAGCCGGTGCTAAAGCCAGTGGGGATCAGCCAGGCCACAGCTGATCCGGCAACCCCGGTGGCAGCGCCAGCCGTTGCTGTCGAGGCGCCTGTGGTTGCGGTGTCGCAGCCTGCGCCAGTGGCACCTGCTGCAGAGGTTGAGGCCGCACCGGTTGTGGCTCCGGCTCCGGCGCCTGAGCCAGCACCTGAACCTGAACCTGAAGTTGCCGCACCTGAGCCGGCGGTTGTGGAAGAGGTCATCGACCTGCCTTGGGAGGAGCCTGCTGCCGCGCCTGCGCCCGAGCCAGTAGCAGCCCCAGCACCGATTGCAGCCTCGCATAACGCCCAGCCAGCTTACGACGAGCCGCCCTTCGACCCGTCGGCCTACGCTTCGGCTGGCATGGACCGCGACGACGAGCCGCCAATGGACGAGGACTACTACGGTGGCGAAAGCGACCCGGCAGGCTTCAGCTACCTCGATGAGCTGGCAGAACACGTTCAGGAAGAACCCCAGGCCGCAACGCCCGAACCGCTGCCGGCTGCTCAACCGGCGACCGGCCTGGCCCTGCAATGGCTGGAGTTGTTCCCACAGTTGCCTGTGTCCGGCATGACAGGCAACATCGCTGCAAACTGTACGCTGATGGCTGCCGACGGTGACGATTGGCTGCTGCACCTGGACCCAGGCCAGGGCGCGCTGTTCAACAGCACCCAGCAACGCCGGCTGAACGAGGCGCTCAACCAGCACCTGGGGCGTACCCTGAACCTGCGGATCGAACTGATTCGCCCCGAACAGGAAACCCCGGCCCAGGCAGCGTCGCGCAAGCGCGCCGAGCGCCAGCAGGACGCCGTGCACTCGATCGAACAGGATCCGTTGATCCAGCAGATGATCAAGCTGTTCGGTGCCACGGTACGACAGGATACTATTGAGCCTGTAGAAGCCCTGGTCAGCCAGGGCCAGTAATCACAACCATGCGGCCGGCCCCTCGTCGTGCCGCATCATATGACCCAATCGAGGTATACCCCCATGATGAAAGGTGGCATGGCCGGCCTGATGAAGCAGGCCCAGCAGATGCAGGAAAAGATGCAAAAGATGCAGGAAGAGCTGGCCAACGCCGAAGTCACCGGCCAGTCCGGTGGCGGCCTGGTGAGCGTGGTGATGACCGGTCGTCACGACGTCAAGCGTGTCAGCATCGACCAGAGCCTGATGTCGACCGATGAAGACGACAAGGAAGTGCTGGAAGACCTGATCGCCGCTGCGCTGAACGACGCCGTGCGCAAGATCGAGCAGAACAGCCAGGACAAGATGGGCAACATGACTGCCGGCATGCAGCTGCCGCCGGGCTTCAAGATGCCGTTCTGATCCGCTTTCAGCTTCACAGGGGGAGTAACGGCCTGGCGGTCGTTGCTCCCTTGTTCATTCTGTTTTCCAAGACTTGCAGGCCTGTCTACATGAGCTTCAGCCCCCTGATCCGCCAACTGATCGACGCCCTGCGCACCCTCCCGGGCGTCGGCCAGAAAACCGCCCAGCGCATGGCCTTGCAGCTGCTTGAACGTGACCGCAGTGGCGGCCTGCGCCTGGCCCAGGCGCTGAGCCAGGCCATGGAGGGGGTAGGCCATTGCCGCCAGTGCCGGACCCTGACCGAGCAGGCGCTGTGCCCGCAGTGCAGCGACCCGCGCCGTGATGACACGCAGCTGTGCGTGGTGGAAGGGCCGATGGATGTGTATGCGGTGGAGCAGACCGGCTATCGCGGGCGTTACTTTGTGCTCAAGGGGCACTTGTCGCCGCTCGATGGCCTGGGGCCTGAAGCGATTGGCGTGCCGCAGCTGATGGCGCGGATCGAAGAGCAAGGCAGCTTCACTGAAGTGATCCTGGCGACCAACCCGACCGTGGAGGGTGAGGCCACGGCGCATTACATCGCCCAGTTGCTGAACGAGAAAGGGCTGGTGGCGTCGCGCATCGCCCATGGCGTGCCGCTGGGTGGGGAGCTGGAACTGGTCGATGGCGGCACCCTGGCCCATGCCTTTGCCGGGCGCAAGCCGATCTCGCTGTAAATCGCTGGGGCTGTTCGCAGGCTATTCGCAGGCAAGCCCGCCCCACATGAACACTGTGGGGGCGGGCTTGCCCGCGAATGGGCCGCACAGCGGCCCCAAACAGCAACTCAGTATTCGCTCAGGGAAAACTCGGTCAGGCAGAAGGTCGGTACCCCGGCCGCCTGCAGTCGGCGCGAGCCATCCAGCTCTGGCAGGTCGATGATCGCTGCCGCTTCGAATACCTGCGCACCGGTGCGGCGCACCAGGTTGGCTGCGGCCAGCAGGGTGCCGCCGGTGGCAATCAGGTCATCGAAGATCAGTACCGAATCACCTTCGCACAGGCTGTCGGCATGCACTTCCAGGAAGGCTTCGCCGTATTCGGTCTGGTAGGCCTCGCTCAACACGTCAGCCGGCAGCTTGCCCTGTTTGCGGAACAGGATCAGCGGCTTGTTCAGCTGGTGGGCGATGATCGAGCCGATCAGGAAACCCCGTGCGTCCATGGCGCCGATGTGGCTGAACTCAGCCTCGACGTAACGCTCGATGAACTGGTCGGCCACGTAGCGCAGCCCGCGCGGCGACTGGAACAGCGGGGTGATGTCGCGGAAGATCACGCCGGGCTTGGGGAAGTCCACTACCGGGCGGATCAGGGCTTTGAGGTCGAAGGCGTCGCTGTGCATTGTTGCGGGTATCCTGGGAAAACGAATGCCCAAGTATACCCGCTAAACGCCAATTTCAGGCTTCGATTGCACCGCCGGCCAGCGCGCACAGCTGGATCGGGTCGAGGATATGCACTTCCTTGCCTTCGGCGCGGATCAGGCCGTTCTGCTGGAAGCGGGTGAAGACTCGCGACACGGTTTCCACCGCCAGCCCCAGGTAGTTGCCGATCTCGTTGCGCGACATGCTCAGGCGGAACTGGTTGGCCGAGTAGCCGCGGGCGCGGAAGCGTGCGGACAGGTTGACCAGGAAAGTGGCAATGCGTTCGTCGGCGGTTTTCTTCGACAGCAGCAGCATCATCTGCTGATCGTCACGAATTTCGCGGCTCATCACCCGCATCAGCTGGCGGCGCAGCTGTGGCAGCTGAACGGAGAGCTCATCGAGGCGCTCGAAGGGAATTTCACAAACCGAGGTGGTTTCCTGGGCCTGGGCCGACACCGGGTAGGCCTCGGTGTCCATGCCGGACAGGCCGACCAGCTCGCTGGGCAGGTGGAAGCCGGTGATCTGTTCTTCGCCGCTGTCGCTCAGGCTGAAGGTCTTGAGGGCGCCGGAACGAACGGCGTAAACCGAGCCGAAATTGTCACCCTGGCGGAACAGGAACTCGCCTTTCTTCAGTGGGCGCCCGCGCTTGACGATTTCATCCAGTGCATCCATGTCTTCCAGGTTGAGCGAAAGAGGCAGGCACAGGGGGGCCAGGCTGCAGTCCTTGCAGTGGGCCTGGTTATGAGGGCGCAGTTTGACTGGCTCGGACATTTGAATCGATCCTTGTGGGAAAGCACACATAAGTCGTAAGGGTAACCCACGACACAGGGTGTAGGCCAGTTGCGCGTTGGTGATGCGCGCTGGCGATACCCCGGCAGGTTACCTGCCGGGAGTCCATGTGTGCCCATAGTGTGCCTGGCCAGGAGGCTTGTCCATGCGGTTGATCGGCTCGCCGTTCAGATCACCCGGGAAAAACGCTGGCGGTTTTGCATCGCCAGGTAGGCGTCGAACACCATGCACACCGAGCGCGCCAGCAGGCGCCCGGCTGGCAGGATGCGTATGCCCTTGTCGTCGAGGCTGATCAGGCCGTCACGTTGCATGCTCTGCAGTTCTGGCCACAGACCGTTGAAATATCCACGGAAATCGATGGTGAACGCCTCCTCGATCGGCTCGAAGTCCAGTTCGAAATGGCAGATCAGCTGTTGGATCACGGCCCGCCGCAGGCGGTCGTCGTGGTTGCAGAGCAGCCCGCGCTGGGTCGCCAGTTGGGCGTTGGACAGGGCGTCCTGATAGGTATTGAGGTCGCTGCTGTTCTGGCAGTACAGGTCGCCGATCTGGCTGATCGCCGAAACCCCCAGGCCAATGAGGTCGCAGTGGCCGTGGGTGGTGTAGCCCTGGAAGTTGCGCTGCAGGGTGCCTTCTTCCTGGGCGATTGCCAGCTCGTCGTCGGGCAGGGCGAAGTGGTCCATGCCGATGTAGCGGTAGCCGGCGGCGGTCAGCTGCTCGATGGTGTTGTGCAGCATCTCCAGCTTCACCGCCGGGGCCGGCAGGTCGTTGCTGTCGATGCGCCGCTGCGGCATGAAGCGCTCGGGCAGGTGGGCGTAGTTGAACACCGAGAGCCGATCCGGTTGCAGGCGAATCACCTCGTCGACGGTTCGGGCAAAACCTTCCACGGTCTGTTTGGGCAGGCCGTAGATCAGGTCGAGGTTGACCGAGCGGAACTGCAAGGTGCGTGCGGCCTCGATCAGGGTGCGGGTCTGCTCCAGGCTCTGCAGGCGGTTGACCGCGCGTTGTACAGCCGGGTCGAGGTCCTGCACGCCGAGGCTGACGCGGTTGAAGCCCAGTTCGCGGAGCAGGCCCATGGTCGACCAGTCGGCTTCGCGGGGGTCGATCTCGATGCCGTAGTCCCCGGAATCGTCATCCAGCAGGTTGAAGTGCTGGCGCAGGGTGGCCATCAGCTGGCGCAGTTCCACATGGCTGAGGAAGGTCGGCGTGCCACCGCCAAAGTGCAGCTGTTCAACGCGCTGTTTAGGGTCCAGGTGGCAGGCGATCAGCTGGATCTCCTGCTCCAGGCGCTGCAGGTAAGGTGCCGCGCGGCCGCGGTCCTTGGTGATGACCTTGTTGCAGGCGCAGTAGTAGCAGATGTTGGCGCAGAACGGTACGTGCACATACAGCGACAGTGGGCGCACGGCCCGGCGGCTCTCGCGCAGGGCGTGGAGCAGGTCGAACGAGCCTACCTCGCTGTGCAGTTGCACGGCGGTCGGGTAGGAGGTGTAGCGTGGGCCGGCGAGATCGTAGCGGCGGATCAGGTCGGCATCCCAACGTAGGTCGTCGAGCATGTGGGCGGTCCCCGGATAATGCAGCAGTGTCCGGAGTCTATGGCCGTCTGTAGGAAACTGTGTTGATTTGTATCAAGGCTGACAGGAGCTGCTTTGCAGCCCATTGGCGGGCCAAGCCCGCTCTCCCAGGGCCACCACAGGCCTCACGGCGTGTGCTGTCCCTGTGGGCGCGGGCTTGCTCGTGAATGGGCCGCGACACGGCCCATCAGTGGCCCATGAGCCAGTGCTGGTGAGGGCCAGGCAACGTCCAGATTCCAAACAGGATCACCAGTACACCACCGGCCATGCGCACACTGCGCCGCCTCAACACGGCGTTTACCCGCTCCGCCGCCAGCCCTGTGGCCAGCAATATCGGCCAGGTCCCCAGCCCGAATGCCAGCATCAACGCAGCACTGTAGCCAGCGTTGCCCTGGCTGGCCGCCCACAACAAGGTGCTGTACACCAGGCCGCACGGCAGCCAGCCCCACAGCGCGCCCAGCAGCAGTGCGCGGGGTAGGCTGGACACCGGCATCAGGCGGGAGGCGGCTGGCTGAATGTGCCGCCAAAGCCCTCGGCCCAGTGCTTCGATGCGGGTCAGCCCGCTCCACCAGCCGGCCAGGTACAGGCCCATGGCGATCAGCAACAATGCTGCCACCACGCGCAAGGCCATGGCTGCCGGGCTGCTGGCCACTGCCCAGCCAGCCAGGCCCAGCAGCAGGCCGGCGCAGGCATAGCTGAGGATGCGCCCCAGGTTGTATGCCACCAGCAGGCGCAGGCGCCGCCTGCGTTGTTCTGGGGGGATGGCCAGGGTCAGCGCGCCCATCAGGCCACCGCACATGCCCAGGCAGTGGCCACCACCGAGCAGGCCGAGGACCAGTGCCGAGCCGATCAGGGGAAGCAGGTCAGGCACGGGGTGGTGCTTCCTTGTCGCCTGGCGCTGTGGTTTCGTCAGGTTTGACCGCCGCCTGATGGCGCGGGTCCTGATCATCGAACAGGATGCTGTGGGCCGGCCCTTCGAGGTCGTCGTACTGGCCGCTGTCCACCGCCCAGAAGAAGATGTACACGGCCACGCCAACCAGCAGCAGGGCGGCTGGGATCATCACATAGAGCGCGGGCATGGCGACTTCCTTCCGTTAGCTGCTGTGTCGTTCGCAGGCAAGCCCGCTGCCGCCGGCGGGTGAGCCAGCCGGGTCAGGCGCAGGGCATTGAGCACCACGATCAGTGAACTGACCGACATGCCGATGGCCGCCCACACCGGGGTGATCCAGCCAAGCGCGGCGAACGGCAACATGAGGCCATTATACAGGGTTGCCCAGAGCAGGTTCTCGAGGATGTTGCGGCGGGTGCGGCGGGCCAGGTCAAAGGCCTCGACCAGTGCTTGCAGGCGGTTGGACAACAGCACCGCGTCGGCGCTGGTCTTGGCCAGGTCGGTGGCGCTGCCCATGGCGATGCTGATGTCGGCGGCGGCCAGCACCGGCACGTCATTGACCCCGTCACCAAGCATCAGCACCTTGCGCCCCGACGCCTGAAGCGCCTTGAGCCGGTCCAGCTTGTCGTCCGGGCGCAGCCCGCCAATGGCCTGGTCGATGCCCAGTTGCGCGGCCACCTCGGCGACCATCGGCGAACTGTCGCCGGACAGCAGCAGCGTACGCCAGCCGCGTGCCTGGCAAACGGCGAGCAGGGCCGGGGCATCTTCGCGCAGGCGATCATCGAGGCCGAACCAGGCCAGTGGGCCCTGGCGGTCGCCCAGCAGCAACCATTGGCCGCGAGGTTCTGGCACGCTGGGGATTTCGGCGCCACTGAGCGCACAGACGAAGGTGGCCTGGCCGATGCGCAGTGGCTGGCCGTCGACCTTGCCCTCGAGCCCGAGCCCCGGCACTGTCTGGACCTCGTCGGCGGGGCTGGCGGTACGGCCAAAGGCACGGGCGATCGGGTGTTCTGAGCGGTTCTCGAGGGCAGCGGCGAGGGCCAGGCAGCGGTCGGCAGGCAGCGCCGCCAGAGGGCGGATGTTGCGCAGGGTCAGGCGGCCTTCGGTGAGGGTGCCGGTCTTGTCGAAGATCACCGTGTCGATCTGGTTGAGGCCCTCCAGCACGTGGCCGCGGGTCACCAGCAGGCCCAGCTTGTGCAGGGTGCCAGTGGCAGCGGTGAGCGCGGTCGGGGTGGCCAGGGACAAGGCGCATGGGCAGGTTGCCACCAGCATGGCCAGGACGATCCAGAATGCCCGCGCCGGGTCCAGGTACCACCACCACAGGCCGATGGCCAGGGCGGCCAGCAGCGAGAACAGCAGGAAATACTGCGAGGCGCGGTCGGCGATTTCCGCCAGCCGTGGTTTTTCTGTCTGCGCGCGTTCAAGCAGGCGGACAATGGCTGAAAGGCGCGAGTCATGGCCGAGGGCTTCGACTTCCACGTTCAGCGTGCTCTCGACGTTCAGCGTGCCGCCAGTGACGCGCTCGCCGGCCCGGCGCGGTTGTGGCAAGTACTCGCCCGTCAGCAGCGATTCGTCGACGCTGGAGTGGCCTTCGACGATGCGCCCGTCGGCAGGGATCACCGCGCCAGGCAGCACTTGCACGGTATCGCCACGCTGCAGCTCGCCGAGCAGGATGCGTTCGGCCCGGCCGAGGCTGTCCAGGCGCAGGCATGAGGCGGGTAGCAGGTTGACCAGCTGCGCGGTGGCGGCGGCGGTACGTTCACGGGCGCGGCGCTCGAGGTAGCGGCCGGTGAGGAGGAACAGGGCAAACATGCCGACGGTATCGAAGTACAGCTCGCCGCTGCCGGTCACGGCCGTCCAGATGCCCGCGCCGAAAGCCAGGCCAATGGCCAGCGACACTGAGACGTCCATGGTCAGGTGGCGGGTGCGCAGGTCGCGCGCGGCACCCTTGAAGAACGGTGCGCAGCTGTAGAACACGATGGGAATGGTCAGAAACAGCGCGACCCAGCGTAGGATGGTGTGCATCTCTGGCGACAGGTCGATGCTGAATTCCGGCCAGGTGGCCATGGTCGCCATCATCGCCTGGAACCACAGCAGCCCGGCCACGCCCAGGCGGCGCAGGGCGCTGCGGTTCTCCCGGGCGAGCTGCTCGGCGGCCTGGTCGGGCTGGTAGGGGTGGGCGGCATAGCCGATCTGGCGCAGCTGGGCGAGCAGCCGCGACAGCGGTAGCTGGTGGTCGTCCCAGTTGAGCTGGAGGCGATGGTTGGACAGGTTCAGGCGGGCTTCGGCGACGCCTGGCAGGTTGCGCAGGTGTTTTTCGATCAGCCAGCCGCAGGCAGCGCAGCTGATGCCCTCGACCAGCAGGGTGGTCTCGGCGAGTTCGCCGGCATGGCGGACGAAGTGCTGCTGTACATCGCTGCGGTCGTAAAGGGCCAGTTCGTCCTGCAGTTGCTTGGGCAGCGCTTCGGGGTTGATGCTGCTGTCGCTGCGGTGCTGGTAATAGTGCGCAAGGCCGCCGGCGACGATGGACTCGGCCACCGCCTGGCAGCCCGGGCAGCAAAACTGCCGGGGTTCGCCGAGGACCACGGCAGTGAAGCGGCTGCCGGCGGGGACGGGCAGGGCGCAGTGGTAGCAGGGGGTGGGTTGGGTCATTACATCATGGCCTTACACAAATCGTCTGCATGACGCGCATCCTTGTAGGAGCGGCCTTGTGTCGCGAAAGGGCTGCATGGCAGCCCCGGCAATCTTTGCGGCTAAGCTGAATCCTGGGGCCGCTCCGCGCCCCGCTCGCGACGCAAGGCTGCTGCTACAGGTGCTCGGCGCCCTGGATGGCTTCATCGCCCAGTTGCAACGTGACGCCATGCTCGACCTTCTCTTCCTCGAACAACCGCCACACATGTTCGTCCTGGCTGCCGAGCAGCTCCACGAACCGGCGCCCGTCGACCTTGTCTTCCAGCTGCCCGACATAACGCCCGGCCTCGACCCGGCTGAGCAGCACCTTGCGGTCCTTGTCTGGCTGGGTCGGCGAAATCAGGTTCAGTTCCAGGTTCTGTGGGTCACTGTTGCCGTTCAGGCGCACGTCCACTTCGCCGGTCAACTCATCCAGGTGCACGCTGGCCTTGAGATTGAGGGTCTGGGCCAGCAGTTCACGGTCCAGCGAGCGGTTGATGCCTTTGCCAGCCTCGTAATAGTTGTCGTTGACCAGGTTGTCCGGGTTGTTTACGGCAATGCTGACCATGGTCAGGCTCAGGCACACCGAGGTGGTCAGGATGCCGATGATGATCCAGGGCCAGAGGTGCTTGTACCAGGGGCTGGCGGCGGTGGCGGCAGGCATTGTCAGTGTTCTCTCTGTCAGCGGATCTGTGGGCCGATGAAGCGGCTCTTGGCTTCAACCTTGGCAGCGCTGTCGTCGGCGCTCTTGAGGATGAAGGTGATTTCGTTGGTGGTCGAGGGCAGCTTCTCGGGGGCGATCGACAGTTGCACCGGCAGGCTGACGATATCGCCGGCGGCCACGCGGATTTCACGCTGGCCTTCCAGGCGCAGGTCGGGCAGGCCGGCGGCGTCCAGCACGTAGACGTGGTCGCGCTGGTCCTTGTTCATGACCTTGAGGCTGTACACGTTTTCGATCCGGCCCTGGGCGTTCTCGCGGTACAGCACGCGGTCCTTGCTGACGTCGAAGCCCACCAGCGAGCGGGTGGCGAAGGCCGTACCCAGGGCGACGATCATCACCAGCAGCACCGCGGCATAGCCGATCAGGCGTGGGCGCAGCATATGGGTCTTCTGCCCCGAGAGGTTGTGTTCGGTGGTGTAGCTGATCAGCCCTTTGGGGTAGTTCATCTTTTCCATGATGCTGTCACAGGCATCGATGCACGCCGCACAGCCAATGCATTCGATCTGCAAGCCGTCGCGGATGTCGATGCCGGTGGGGCATACCTGAACGCACATGGTGCAATCGATGCAGTCGCCCAGGCCCTTGGCCTTGTAGTCGACGTCTTTTTTGCGCGGGCCGCGGGTTTCGCCACGGCGCGGGTCGTAGGAAACGATCAGGGTGTCCTTGTCGAACATCACGCTCTGGAAGCGCGCGTAGGGGCACATGTACACGCACACCTGCTCGCGCAGCCAGCCGGCGTTGCCATAGGTGGCCAGGGTGAAGAAGCCGACCCAGAAGTAGGCCCAGCCGTCGGCATCGCCTGTGAAGAATTCAGTGAGCAGTTCGCGGATGGGCGAGAAGTAGCCAACGAAGGTCATGCCGGTGACGAAGCCGATCAGCAGCCACAGGCTGTGCTTGGCGAACTTGCGCAGGAGTTTGTTGCCGCTCATGGGGGAGCGGTCGAGCTTCATGCGCTGGTTGCGGTCACCCTCGGTGACTTTTTCGCACCACATGAAGATCCACGTCCACACGCTTTGCGGGCAGGTGTAGCCGCACCACACGCGGCCAGCGTAGACGGTGACGAAGAACAGGCCGAAGGCGGCGACGATGAGGATGCCCGAGAGCAGGATGAAGTCCTGGGGCCAGATGGTGGCGCCGAAGATGTAGAACTTGCGCTCGGGCAGGTTCCACCACACGGCCTGGTGCCCGCCCCAGTTCAGCCACACGGTGCCAAAGTAGAGCAGGAACAGCACCGCGCCGCCGACCATCCGCAGCCTGCGGAAGATGCCGGTGAAGGCGCGGGTGTAGATTTTTTCGCGGGAGGCGTAGAGATCGACGGAATCCTTCCCTTTGTTGGCAGGCGGGGTGACGTCATGTACCGGAATTTGCTTGCTCATCATCAAGTCCCACGGCAGTGGAGAAACGCCGCGGCCAGTGCGTGCCGGCCGCAGTCTCGCGCATTCTGCTAGCGCTCTGCGGTCCATGATACGCCGCTGATGGCGGTATGGGATCGCGCTGCGACCTTTAGTCGCGTTGGGTTCGTGGCATGAATCGTGTTATGGCGGGTGTCAATTGATCCAGGTCATCTTGTGTTGCTTTTGCCAGGCTCATCGCGGATGAATCCGCCCCTACAGGGCCCGTGTAACCCTTGCAGGAGCGGATTCATCCGCGAGAGGCCAGGCCTGCCTTACTCGGCCTGCTGGGCCGCCTCCGGCTGGTGCGACAGGCTGTACACATAAGCGGCCAGCAAGTGCACCTTGTCATTACCCTGCAGCTGCTCCTGGGCTGGCATCTGCCCTTGGCGGCCATAGCGAATGGTCTGCTGCAGCTGGGCAAAGCTCGAACCGTAGATGAACGCCTGCGGGTGGGTCAGGTTTGGCGCACCCATGGCTGGGGTGCCCTTGCCCTCAGGCCCGTGGCAAGCCACGCAGTTGGCGGCGAAGAGCTTCTGACCGTTCTCGGCATCGGCCTTGGCGCCTTCTGGCAGGCTGCGGCCATCGAGCTTGCTGGTGACGAATGCGGCGACATCGGCCACGCCCTGTTCGCCGAGCACGTCACCCCAGGCTGGCATCACGCCATGGCGCCCGCCCATGATGGTGGTCTTGATGGTTTCCGGCTCGCCGCCCCAGCGCCAGTCCTGGTCGGTCAGGTTGGGGAAGCCGTAGGCGCCCTTGGCGTCGGAACCGTGGCAGACCGAGCAGTTCGAAGCGAACAGGCGTGCGCCCATCTTCAGCGCCTGGGGGTCCTTGGCCACTTCCTCGAGTGGCATGGCGGCGTACTTGGCAAAGATCGGCCCGAAGCGCGCGTTGGCCTTGGCCATTTCCTTTTCCCACTCGTGCACGCCGGTCCAGCCCGGCTGGCCGTTGGAGAACTCGGTCTGCTTGTCGTTATCCAGGTACGAGTAGCCCGGCAACATGCCTTTCCAGTTGCCCAGGCCTGGGTACAGCACCAGGTAGCCAAGGGCGAAGATGATGGTGCCGACGAACAGCCAGAACCACCATTTGGGCAGTGGGTTGTCGTATTCCTCGATGCCATCGAAGGCATGCCCGACGGTTTCGTCGGTGACCTCTTCGCGCTGGCCCTTGCGGGTCGACAGCAGCAGCCAGGTCAGCGAGAAGATGGTGCCCAGGGTCAGGACGGTAACGTACAGACTCCAGAAGGTTGTCATTGTTGTTTGCTCCCAGAAGCTTTTGCTTGCTCGACGTGCTTGCTGGCCCCGGGATCATCCGCAAAGGGCAGTTGGGTCGCTTCGTCGAAGTCCTTCTTGCGCCGTGGGTTGAACACCCACAGCGCCAGGCCCACGAAGGCCACCATCACCACGACGGTGCCCAGGCCGCGAATCATCCCGATATCCATCAGCGTCACCGTTTGCTTTTGATGATGGTGCCAAGACCCTGCAGGTACGCGACCAGGGCGTCCATTTCGGTCTTGCCCTTGACCGCGTCGCGGGCGCCGGCGATGTCTGCATCGGTGTACGGCGTGCCCAGGGTACGCAGCACTTCGAGCTTCTTGGCGGTGTCCTTGCCGTCGAGCTTGTTCTCGACCAGCCACGGGTAGGACGGCATCTTCGATTCCGGTACCACGTTGCGCGGGTTGTACAGGTGCGCGCGGTGCCAGTCGTCCGAGTAGCGGCCGCCAACGCGGGCCAGGTCAGGCCCGGTGCGCTTGGAGCCCCACAGGAACGGGTGGTCCCAGACGCTTTCGCCAGCGACCGAGTAGTGGCCGTAGCGCTCGGTTTCGGCGCGGAACGGGCGGATCATCTGCGAGTGGCAACCGACGCAGCCTTCACGGATGTAGATGTCGCGGCCTTCGACTTCCAGCGCGGTGCGCGGCTTCATGCCTTCGACCGGTTTGTTGGTGACGTCCTGGAAAAACAGTGGGACGATCTGGGTCAGGCCACCGACGCTCACGGCGATGACCATGAAGAAGGCCAGCAGGCCTATGTTCTTCTCGACGGCTTCATGCTTCATCAGTGCGCTCCCACGACGACGATCTTGGCGGCTTCCTCAGCCTGTACCGGGTTGGCGGCACGTACGGTACGGAATACGTTGTAGGCCATCAGCAGCATGCCGGAGGCGAAGAACGCACCGCCCAGGGCGCGGACGATATAGCCAGGGTGGCTGGCCTGCAGGGCTTCGACGAAGGAGTAGGTGAGCGTGCCGTCATCGTTGATGGCGCGCCACATCAGGCCCTGGGTAATGCCGTTGACCCACATCGAGGCGATGTACAGCACGGTGCCGATGGTCGCCAGCCAGAAGTGCGCGTTGATCAGGCCGACACTGTGCATCTGCTCGCGGCCGTAGAGTTTCGGGATCATGTGGTAGACCGCGCCGATGGAGATCATCGCCACCCAGCCGAGGGCGCCGGCATGTACGTGGCCGATGGTCCAGTCGGTGTAGTGCGACAGCGAGTTCACAGTCTTGATGGCCATCATCGGGCCTTCGAAGGTGGACATGCCATAGAACGCCAGCGACACCACCAGGAAGCGCAGGATCGGGTCGGTGCGCAGTTTGTGCCAGGCGCCCGAGAGGGTCATCATGCCGTTGATCATGCCGCCCCAGCTCGGTGCCAGGAGGATGATCGACATCACCATGCCCAGCGACTGCGCCCAATCCGGCAGGGCGGTGTAGTGCAGGTGGTGGGGGCCTGCCCAGATGTACAGGGTAATCAGCGCCCAGAAGTGGACGATCGACAGGCGATAGGAGTAGATCGGCCGCTCGGCCTGCTTGGGCACGAAGTAGTACATCATCCCCAGGAAGCCTGTGGTGAGGAAGAAGCCCACCGCGTTGTGGCCGTACCACCACTGGATCATCGCGTCGGTGGCACCGGCATAGGCCGAGTACGACTTGAACAGGCTGACCGGCAGCGAGATGTGGTTGACGATGTGCAGCATCGCGGTGACCACGATGAAGGCACCGTAGAACCAGTTGCCGACATAGATGTGCTTGGTCTTGCGCTTGACGATGGTGCCGAAGAACACCAACCCGTAGGTGACCCAGACAATGGCCAGCAGGATCGCCAGCGGCCACTCGAGCTCAGCGTATTCCTTGGTGGTGGTGAAGCCCATCGGCAGGGTGATCAGCGCGCCGACGATCACCGCCTGCCAGCCCCAGAAGGTGAAGGCGGCCATGCTGTCGGAGATCAGCCGGGTCTGGCAGGTCCGCTGCACCACGTAGTAGCTGGTGCCGAACAGCGCACAGCCACCGAAGGCGAAGATGACCAGGTTGGTGTGCAGCGGGCGCAGGCGGCCGAAGCTGGTCCAGGGCAGGTCCAGGTTCAGTTGCGGCCACACCAGCTGCGAGGCGATGAAGACGCCCAGGCCCATGCCAAGGATCCCCCAGACCACCGTCATGATGGCGAACTGGCGGACGACCTTATAGTTATAAGCAGTCGGACTGATTGCTGTGCTCATTCTAAGGTTCCACGGTTTTGGTGTTCTTGTTGGTCGAAAAATCGGCGCCAGTATCGATAACCACTTGGGTTATGGCAACGCAAGGATCCTTGCGCCGACCCGTGTCCGGGCCCTTTCGTCGGTGTCCCACGGCGATAGGGTCGGGACGATTGTACACAAATAAATATTTGTAATGTGTACCGTTTTTCACCTTTTTCTGATCGATCGGTCAAGCTTTTTTTGCGGACGGCATCAGGCTGTGCGCCGCGTCTGCTTCGCTCCTTTGGGAGCGAAGCCCACTGTGGCAACAAGCTTAGTTCTGTTCGGAGGGGGTGCAAGGGAGGGGTACGGCGGGTGTAAGGCATGGGTGTTGCGGTGGGGCGGGTATCGAGCGCCG